>JBJTJJ010000352.1:0-3931 GCA_046095445.1 Sediminibacterium sp. | reverse complement strand
TTTGTTTTTTGATAACACTGATTTCCTGCTGACCCTGCAAAGCAGTTTGTCTTGCCTGATAACACGTAAGCGATACGCTATGTAATTGTACCAAGTGTTCTTGAGCTACTTTAACGCGCGGATCCATTTTAATGACCAGGGGCTGGGTATAAGCTTTACCATTTACAATTAATGTTATAGTATAATTTCCGGGCAACACCCAGGGCGAGGCGGTTTCGGGAGCCGTATTCTTATAAACAGCAGCGATGGGAAAGGATACATTTTTTTCTAGTGGTGCATAACGCAGGTCCCACACAAAACGATGAGCACCTTTTGTTGTTGCCAGCTTTTCCTGTGGTCGAATCCAATACAGCGGAATATTCAAATCAGCAGGAAGGGAATAACCAACATCATTACTGCTAAACCGCCGAACGATTTTTCCTGCAGCATCTGCAATTTCAAGGACCACCTCACCCGTTGCCGGTTCTTGTAAATAATAATGAATAGCAGCGCCATCGGGCGGGTTTTCTCCTGCGGGCTCTTCCTGAGGGAATGGCGTATCCGTATACATATTCCATCTTACCCGCCAGGTGGTTGCCGGCTGATAGAGAATAGCTGCAGAGCGGGCGGCAGACTCAGTAAGTTGTCTTAGCGGATTGATGCCATCCATGATCCAGAAACTTCTACCGTGTGTACCCACTACGAGATCGTCGTCTTTGATAACAAGATCTCTGATGGAAGTAGCCGGCATATTCAGCCGAAGCGATTGCCAGAGCTCTCCATCATCGAATGAAACATATACAGCATTTTCAGATCCAGCGAAAAGCAGTCCCTTTCTTACAGGGTCTTCTCGCACAACATTGATCGGCTCATTGTCGGGAAGACCACGTGTAATTAGTTGCCAGGATTTTCCGCCATCGGCTGTTTTATAGATGTATGGTTTCATATCGCTGCATCGGATTCTGTTGACTGCAGCATAGGCGCCTTGTGGATTGAAGTGACTTGCTTCCATGAGCGATATTTTGCTCCAGGAAGTAATTTCTTTTGGGGTAACATTTTTCCAGGTCTTTCCGCCGTCATAGGTTACCTGAATGTATCCATCATCTGTTCCTGCCCAAATGGTATTCATGCTTTTGAAAGAAGGAGCTACGGTGTAGATCACTCCCCTTCTTGGCATCTTTTTCATTTCCTCGCTGGTATAAATTCCGACGCTTGGTGGAATATCCCAACTTTCTCTGGTAAGGTCCGGACTTATAATATCCCAGCTATTTCCTTCATTGGTGGTTTTGAACAACACATTGCCTGCAAAGTAGAGCGTCTTAGGATCGATGGGGGAAAACAATACCGGTGCGGTGCGCAGAAAACGATACTTCCCTGAGCGAACGGCTTCCGGAGCAATATTTTGAACTTGTCCGGTTCTCTTATCAAACCGGGTGATCTTGCCACCATAAATAATATTTGGATTGAGTGGGTCGGCGGCTACATAGCCATACTCTTCTACGCCTACAGGATGAAATTCTCTGGCAGTGATTTGACCGTCATTACCACGAGAAGCAACGCAGGCAGAGCCGCTCTCTTGTTGTCCGCCATAAACATTGTAGGGAAAATCATTGTCAGTGCTGACATGATAAAATTGTGCAGTTGGCTGGTTGTACCAGGAGGAAAAGGTTTCCCCTCCATTCACCGTGATAATAGCACCCTGATCAACAGCGAACAACATGATTTTTGGATCGGTAGGATGAATCCAGATTCTGTGGTAATCATCTCCACCCGGGGCACCTCGAAAAGCCGACCAGTTTTTTCCACCATCAACAGATTTCCAGGTAACGACATTGGCAGTATAAACAATGTCTTCATTCGTTGGGTCTGCTTTTACTTCCGCGAAATCACTTCCCCTGCCCCAAAGCCGCGCATCTTTGTTGATGTTGGTCCAGCTTTCGCCGGCATCATCGCTGCGATAGATCCCGCCATATTCTCCGGCATCAACAGTCGCATAGAGTCGTTTGCTGTTAGAGGGGGCAATGCAAAAACCAATTCTACCCAACCCTTGCGCAGTTGTCGGCAATCCTTTGGTTAGTTTCCTCCAGGTTTTACCACCATCTGTTGATTTGAAAAGTCCGCTTTCGGGGCCATTCCAGGCGCCATTCTCCCAGGGGCCTTGTCTGCCCGCCCAGAGATCGGCGTATAAGATGTTTGGATCGTTGGGGTCGAAGCTAACCTGTGTGGCGCCCGTGTTCTCATCAATATAGAGCACACGCTCCCAGTTGTTGCCTCCATCGAGAGAGCGGTAAACACCTCGTTCAGTATTGGGACCATAAGGATGACCCAGTACAGCAACAAAAATTCTTTTATCATTGGTTGGATCGATAATTACATTTCCAATTTGTTGTCCATTGGCAAGTCCCAGGTGTTTCCATGTTTTGCCGCCATCCATTGATTGATAGATGCCGTTTCCAATAGAAAGATCGGGTCGTTGTAACCCTTCGCCGCAGGCAACCATTACCATGTTGGGGTTGGAAGCAGAAACGGTAACATCACCAACAGAACCGGTGCTTTCTTTGTCGAAAATGGGTTTCCAGGTTCTTCCGTAGTCGGTTGTTTTCCAAACGCCTCCATTGTTCACGCCGATGTAAAAAACACCCGGTTGTGCAGGAACGCCTACGGCGCCAACTGTTCTTCCGCCCCGAAAGGGGCCAATCATACGCCAGCGTAAACTATTGAAAAGCTGGGGAGAAAAGGATTGGGCAAACACCAGCACACAGAGGAACAGGCCGGCAACAGACAGCAACATTTTTTTCATAACAAACAAGCGTTGGTAGGTGAGCAATTATAATTTTTCGTAGAGCGCACGGAGCTTCTCCCGGGTCATGATTTTTTCCCAATCAGTACCGAGGGCGTTTTCCCAGAGTGGCTTCATTCCCAGCGAGACATCAATCATCTTATTGAAGTCCGCATCACTTAATCCCTTGCATATCCCCTGAGGTATTTCGATGTTGTTCTTTTCGACCATGTGTTTGAATTCTTTCACACCGGCGGGATAATATTCCTCCAGGTGATTCATCACAATACAGTTGCCGATACCGTGTTTGGTGCCCAGCAGGTAGCTAAGTCCGTAACTCACCGCATGCGCAACACCAACCTGAGAATAAGCAATGCTCATGCCGCCTGCGTAGGAAGCCATCATGAGTTGGTCATCACAAGCATCAGTCCATTCGTTGCTGTGCACAAAAACTTTTCTGCAAAGTTCCAGCGCTTTCTCTCCATAACTTTTGCTGAACTCGTTGAGATAAGTTCCTTCTAAACTTTCGATGCAGTGAATGTAACAATCCATTCCTGTATAAAACCGTTGATTGACCGGGGCGTTTTGTGTGAGTTCCGGGTCTAAAACAATTTGGTCAAAGGGTGTGAAGTCGCTATTCATGCCGAGCTTGCGGGCGGGACCGGTGAGAACGGTGGTGCGACTTACTTCAGCACCTGTTCCACTTAATGTAGGGATACCAACTTTATAAACTCCCGGAAGCTTGACCAGGTCCCAACCCTGGTAGTCAGCTGAGCTGCCGGGGTTGTTCATCATCAGAGAAACTGCTTTTGCCAGGTCGAGGGTAGAGCCACCGCCGATGCCGATGATGCCGCTCACGGTGCCGTACTTTTCTTTCAATTGTTGTGCCAGCGCGTCTACCTGTGTTGTTTTTGGCTCGTAGGTAACATCTGCAAAAATCAATTCATCATTGTCTCTGAGCGGGATTCGGTTGCAGAGCGTGTGCCCCTGAAAAAAGTGGTCAACCAAAAAAATCATAGGTGCGCCTTGTTTTCTTTGGGGCGCAAGAATACTGTCGAGTTGGTGAAGGCTGCCGCGACCATAGATAACGTAACCCACCATTTTAAAATTCCTAAAAGTAGGAGGCATATAAAGAGAAATTGAAGTTCAAAGATACTATAATCCTTGAGCCGC
>JBJTJJ010000351.1:0-1143 GCA_046095445.1 Sediminibacterium sp. | reverse complement strand
AGGAATTAAAAGAATTGATGCAACAAAATCCTCCTGACAAAGTAGCCCGCGTGCTCGATATTTTTCGTGCCTGTGGCGTGGAGGCATGGGCAACTGAACTTAAAGAGAAATACCGCCAATTAGCACTTCATCACCTGGAATCTATTGCTGTTCTTTCCAATCGCAAGCAATCCCTCATGGAATTGGCCCAGTATCTGCTGCAAAGAGAACACTGATAACGGTTGCAAATAATTAATTAACTTTCCAATTCACTTTCCCGCCTTAATGGCCTGAAAAGAAATTATCTATGCTATCCTCATTGTTCCGCAAGAAATCAATTGAAAAAATGCAGGCCGATGCGGCTGCAGGTTTCTCCGATGCTCATGGTCCCTCCCTGAAAAAGGAATTGGGCGTTCGTGATCTCACCTTTATGGGAATTGCTGCCGTTATCGGCGCAGGGATTTTCTCGACCATCGGAACAGCAGCACATAGTGGTGGACCCGGTATTGTTTTCCTTTTTTTTATTACAGCTATCACCTGTGGCTTCAGCGCACTTTGCTATGCTGAATTTGCCAGCCGTGTGCCTGTAGCAGGAAGCGCTTACACGTATGCCTATGTTTCCTTCGGAGAAATGATTGCCTGGATCATTGGTTGGGCACTAATTCTGGAATATGCTATTGGCAATATTGTTGTTGCTATCAGTTGGAGCGGTTATTTCAACAACCTCCTGGAAGGATTTCATATATACCTGCCTTCATGGCTGGCGACCAATGCTACGGCTGCCCAAGAGGGTTTTGAGGAAGCTACCAAAGCACTCGCTGCAGGCACTCCATTGGAAACATTGAGTAAAAAAGCACGCATGGGGTACGATGCAATTAATAACGCACCTGTTATTGCTGGATGGGAATGTATCCTGAATTTACCGGCCTTTATCATCGTTGCACTGATTACCATGCTAGCTTACCTCGGTATTCAGGAAAGTAAAAAAGGAACCAATGCAATGGTGATATTCAAGATCGCCGTTATCTTACTGGTAATCGTTATTGGTTTTTTCTATGTAGATACCCGTAACTGGGATCCTTTCTTTCCCAACGGACTGACCGGTGTTTTATCGGGTGTGTCTTCCGTATTCTTTGCCTATATTGGATTTGATGCCATTTCTAC
>JBJTJJ010000350.1:0-3244 GCA_046095445.1 Sediminibacterium sp. | reverse complement strand
ATTTTCAACAAGATACCATTTTTTCCTGCGCAATGAAAAGGCATCAATGAAAAGAAAAAAATCGTGGGATTATTAATTGACGGCTATCGCCGGAATGGAATTACAATCTACTCTTCAACCAGACCTCCGCATCAATGGGCGTACTTTTTTCGTTCATGATCATGAAGATCAACGAACCTTCCCCATCAATGGATACGCCGGAGCGGCCCAAAACCGTACCTGCTTTTACTTCCTGGTTTTTATTGACCGATACGGAAGACAAGTTGGTATACCCCGTAAAATATTTTCCATGTGGTATGATGATCATCTGCTCCCCATCCACTTCGCTGATGTAGGAAATTTTTCCATCGGCCACGCATTTTATGACAGAGCCCACCGGAAGTGAAATTTCAATCCCATCTGTTTTGCGCTTGAGTTTAGTGCCCGGTATAGTTTCGATACCAAAGTGTGCAGTTACCACACCGGAAGAAACCGGCCAGGGCAGCGAGCCACGGTTGTTTTCAAAATTGATAGACATTTCCCTGCCTTCTGGCGTAGACTCTAATGGAGTATAGCTTCTATCGCGGTAGGGACTCGCCATGGCGGTTACGCCTTCATTGGCATCGGGACCTCCACCGCTACGTGCCGGTTGTGTTTTGGCTTTTTCCTCCTGTGCTTTCAAGCGGGCTGTTTCTCTTTTCTTGGCTTCCTCAATTTCGCGGCGAATGATGGCCTGGAATGCCTGTTGTACCCGCTGACGTTGTTTTTCCTTGTCCCTTATCTGTGTGGTGAGTTCTTTCTCTTTTCCTTTTAACTGCTCTACGACTTTATCCTGCTCCTTCTTATCCGTTTGCAGCACTTTAAGTTGTTCATTCTGCACAACCAGCGTGCTCAATCTTTCCTTTTTGCTGCTGTTGAGTAATTCAATTTTTTCTTTGAGCAGCACTTCCGATTTAGCTATCGCAACTGCCTGTGTCTCCCGGTTGCGTCGGTAACTTTTAAGATAGGTCACCCGCTTGATGGCATCATTGAAATTGATGGCAGAGAACAAAAAATTCAGGTATTCATAGTTGCTTCTGTGCTTGAAGGCAAAAACCAGGCTCTTGGCATATTTCTGCTTTAGTGTATCCAATTCCCGGCGCAGCCGATAGACATCGCGCTCCTTTAGATAGATGGTTTCATCAAGCTGGCGGATCTGTTTGTTAATGCTGTTCACCAATTCTTCCCGGCGATTGATCTTGCTTTTAATAATGGCCAGTTGCTTGAGGGAAAGTTTTTTGTTGTTCTGCGTTTCGGTGTAGAGTCGGTTAAGGTCGGCCAACTCCTTTTGCAATTCCTGTTCCCGCTTTTGCAATTCTTCTCTGGAATTCTGGGCTGACAAACCAACTGCCAGGAGGCAGGAAAGGCATACAAGAAGAAAACGCGGTTGGAAAAAAGGCATGAGTTGAATTATGGAAATACTGCAATGCAGTGAAGTTACTTACGTTTTAAGTTCTTGGGAATATCGAAAGTATATTTTAACGGTTCATTGATAGTATACTCCTTGAAATCAAGGTACACATCAAGTTTCGATTTTTCTGAAACTGTTATCTTTCTATAGGTGGCAAACATAAAATTGCCCAGTGGTTGGAAAGTATTTTGACTGATATCGCAGGTGCGGTTGCGTTCTACATTCACATCATCCAGTTTACTGTGTGTGATCTGAAAATTAGTATTGTTAAGGGTTAGCAAATGCTTGAATACGTCCCCTGCCATTTGTACCAACAATTCATTATCAGAATTTTTATAGGAAAGAACATTGTTGTCAATATAGATGGGATTCCCCATGATGATATCCTGCAGGGTAAAAAAATCGAAAGGTATCTGGCTGATCTCTTGCAGATAATTGATAGAACGATATTTAACATTCTTATCGCCTACCAATTGCACCAACACTATACTATCGCGGGTGATCCGCGCTTCCAGTCCGACAGATGAGATGCCCAAAAAGCTTCCTTTTACTTTAATGAGAATAACACTGTCCTTGCGCATGCTCAGGTAAACTGTATAATCATCGCTCTTGTCAGCACTTTCATAATCTACCTTGATTTTTGCATTTAAAGTTTTGAAATCAATCTTGTTTCTGACCACTTTTTCCAGGATATCACGCACAATAGCACCGGAGTCCACTTTTACTTCTTTGATGATGACTGCCTGTGTAGTATCTTTTTTGGACATAGCGTCTTGCAAACCCTGTGTCTTTTTGGCTGTTTTACAGGCAGTGAAGCTGAGTGCCAGGAGCAAGAAGCCGAGGAACTGTTTCATGTTCATTATTGTTTTCCGGTATGTCCAAAACCGCCGCTGCCCCTGTCTGTTTCATCCAATTGTTCTACCGGTTGCCAATGGATGATATCAATTGCCTGTAATACGAGCTGGGCTATACGGTCGCCCGGCTGTATGACTTGTGGTTCCTGTGATAGATTAATGAGAATGACTTTTATTTCCCCCCGATAGTCGGCATCGATTGTGCCCGGTGTGTTCAGACAGGTAATTCCCTGTTTTACCGCCAGACCACTGCGCGGTCTTACCTGTATCTCATATCCCTGCGGAATGGCTACAACTAATCCGGTCGTAACAAGTGTTCTTTCCAGTGAGGTCAGGGTGATGGGTGCATCGATATTTGCCCGCACGTCCAGGCCAGATGAACCGGCTGTGGCATAAGCTGGCAAAGGAAAAGGGGACCGGTTGATAACCGGAATAGTGACAGGGGGTTTTGTCATGCCGGCAAATTTAATAAAGTAATAATAACTGCGTATAAATATCTATCCACCCCCTGATGAGCGTGTTTAACGGCTTAAATCAATGATTATCTTTATTTTTGGCTCTATCCCGGCTTATGAACCTGCGAAACCCCTTGAAATCTCCCTTCCCCTGGCTGGCACTTGCCCTCCTGGTTGTTTCCCTGCCGGCCTGTCTGAAGAAACTTACGGTGAAGAACATTATATATGAGAATTCATTTGCCGATGGAGAACTATCGGGTCTGAAGGTCTCCGGGTGGAACAATGGAAGTTTTGGAACATTGTCCGATCCGCGTATTAGTTATTATAATGGGCAGTATGTGTTAGGTAAACTGAACAACAACATTGTACGTCTTCAATTAAATTCACTTCCCCAACATGATATTTTGCTGGTGGAACTAGAACTGAATCACCACAACAATTGGAAGAACGAATTGTTGAAAATGGAATTTGATGGTGAAACAAGACTCCTTAACGGTTTTTCCAAA
>JBJTJJ010000349.1:0-11266 GCA_046095445.1 Sediminibacterium sp. | reverse complement strand
ATGGGAATGATGCATTGGAACGGTCACCTCATCTATAAAGCACTTGAATTTGCAGGCCCCGCCATCGAATCTCTCGGAATGGCCGGTCGCATGACACTTTGTAACATGACCGTCGATCTGGGCGCCAAGAATGGTATAGTAGCCCCTGATCAAACCACCATCGATTTTCTCCGTCCGGTGCAAAAAGGTGAATGGGAGATGTTGCATAGTGATGCTGATGCCAATTACGATGCTATTTATGAAGTCGATGTGACTAATGTCGGACCCACCATCTCCTTGCCAGATAAACTGGATGATGTTGTTCCGGTAGAAAAAGTAATTGGCACAAAATTCAACAAGGCATTTGTTGGTACTTGTACCAATGGAAGAACCGAAGATTTCGCTATCATGGCGAGTATTCTGAAAGACAAACAAATTCACCGCAACGTCAATATGGTGTGCATTCCTGCCAGTCAGGCAGTTTACCTGGAATGTATTCAAAAGGGATATTTTGAAACGTTGATCAAAGCTGGCGCTGCCATTGAAACTCCCAGTTGCGGACCTTGTGCGGGAATACATACCGGTGTAGCCGGTGATGGAGATATTATTCTCAGTGCCGGCAATAGAAATATGAAAGGCAGAATGGGCAGTAAAAATGCTAAAATATACCTGACTTCACCGGCAGTAGTTGCTGCCAGTGCTATACGTGGTGAAATCACCGACCCCCGATCTGAGAACTGGTAAAAAATTATACAACTATGGCCATCATTACAGGAAAAGCATGGGTAGCTAAAAACTACGTGATGAGTTTTGATATGATTCTTCAGAAATTCTGGACTTCCCCCATTCATCCAGCCGAAAACGCGAAGTGGGTGATGGCCGGGGTAGCTGAGGAATTAAATAAAGAAAACGCGTTCATCGATGCCGGATATACCTTCATCGTTGCCGGACACAATTTTGCCGGCGGAGGAAAAAGTATCGAACACTGTGTAACCGGATTAATTGGTGCAGGCATTCAGGCAGTTTTTGCCACCAGCTTTGCACGTCTTCAATTCAGGAATGCTATCAATTACGGACTACCATTCATCACCAGCAAAGACATCAATCTTTCCTGTGAAACAGGTGATATTTTAGAATACGATTCCGATAATGGCTCCATCAATAATCTGACCAATGGAAAAGTTTTTTCGAGTGTTCCTGTTGCTCCTTTCGTTGCTGAAGTGGCAGCCAGTGGCGGACTCATGAATTTCATCCGACAAAAAATGGCAGACGGATCCATTCATGAATTACATTGATTTTTGAAAGACAGTACATTTATAAAACATGATAAATTCTTTGAAGAATAGATTGGCGGAAGATAAAACCTGCTACGGAGTAATTTCCCCCACCACCGATCCTGCCATCTGTGAGTACCTGGGTTGGATGGGGATGGATTTTTACATCATCGATGGAGAGCATGGTCCTATCACACTTACCGAAACAACACATCTTGTTCGTGCGATGGAATGTGCAGGTATTACTCCGCTGGCCAGAGTCCGTAGTTTGGACGAAAAACTTATCCTGCAATTTTTGGATGCCGGTGTCATGGGCATCATGATGCCGGGAACTTCTTCTGCCGCTGATTGTGAGCGACTCGTGCAGGCCATGAAATATCATCCCATGGGTGATCGTGGACTGGGTCCGGTTAGAGCAGCTCGTTATATGTCGGGAGGTGTTACGCAGCAGCAATACATTGAATTGGCCAATGCTGCAACACTTGTTCTGCCTATGGTAGAATCAGTTCAGGCAGTAGAGCAAATTGAGAACATGTGTAAAGTTCCGGGTGTAGATGGTTTCATCATAGGTCCGCGTGATCTCGCCCTTAGCATGGGGTTTACCGATGGTCCGCAACATACAGAGGTAAAGGATCTCATAGATAGGGCGATTGCAATTATGGTCAAGCACGGAAAAATTGCAGGTACAGTGGCCGCCAATGCAGAACAAGCAAATCAATTATCAGCTAAGGGAGTCCGTCTGCTTTTGAATAGCGTACAAGGTTTGCTGGCAACCGGAGTAACTGCCTTCATGAAAGAAAGAGTCAATTAAATTCATCTTATAAAAAATTATCCCATGCCAACGATAGTTGTCTTATTCAATCTTAAGCCGGGAGCATCTGTTTCCGATTACGAAAATTGGGCGCGCGCTAAAGACCTGCCTGTTGTAAATTCTCTGCCTTCTGTAGAAAAATTTCGCATTTTAAAAATGGGTAATCTGCTCGGTAGTGATGCAAAGGGACCCTACCAATATTGTGAATTGATTGAGGTTCCCGATATGAATACTTTTTTTGGAGACCTCTCCCGTGAAGATGTACAGGCGGGTGCTAAGCAATTCAATGAGTTTGCTGATCAGCCACTATTTATTGTAGCAGATGATCTTTAAAAAGAATTGACATGTATCAACTCAACAACAAAGTAGCTGTTGTTACCGGTTCCGGAAGACACAAAGGAATTGGTGAAGCCATTGTTTTGCGCCTGGCGGCGGAAGGTTGTCGGGTAGTAATCAGTGATATAGGTCAACCTAAGGGAAATGAGTTTGCCGCTGAACATATTGGTGTTACCAGTGAAATGCAGGAGATTGCCGCCGCTTGTCGCGCTTTGGGTGCAGAGGTACTTACTATTCCTTGTGATGTAAGAAGTGAGAAAGAATGTCAGCAATTGATTGCTACAACAGTAGAAAAATTCGGACAAGTAGATATTTTGGTGAATAATGCCGGCGTAGGTTATTTAATGGAGCCATTCACCGAATTCAAGGAGTCCAGTTGGGATGCTGTGCTGGATGTTAATCTGAAAGGAGCATTTCTTTGCAGCAAACATGCAGCCATTCAGATGATACAGCAGGGAACCGGAGGATCTATTGTTAATATCGCTTCTCAAGCAGCTAAGAGCGGATTCCCTTTCGCGGCAGCTTATACAGCCAGTAAACATGGTTTGGTCGGACTTACCAGAAGCAATGCGGTTGAATTAGGAAAACATAAAATCCGCGTCAATGCTGTTTGTCCGAACCATATTACTACCGGACTGGGTCATTGGCAAAATAGTTTTTTCAGCGAAAAGTTGGGCATGGATTATACTTCCTATCTACAGTCTATTGTTCAAAAAAATCCTTTGGGCAGAACCGGTTTGACAGAGGACATTGCCAAAGCCGTTGCCTTCCTTTGCAGTGAAGAATCTGCCTATATAACCGGCGAGGCTATGAACGTAAGTGGAGGTGAAGAATATCATTGATAGTATGAAATTAGGCATCGATATTGGAGGAACTTTTACAGATCTGGTTTTGCTGGAACCTCGTTCCGGCAAATTGTTTTTTGGGAAAACACTGACAACTTATCCGGATCCGACACGTGGTATCCTCAATGGGTTGCAGGAACTAATGTCACTTCATAGCAAATCAGTTGAGGAAGTCGACACCCTGATACACGGAACTACCCTCGTAACCAACGCTATCATTGAACGCAAGGGCGCTACAACAGCATTATTGACGACGGCAGGTTTTGAGGATGTATTGGAAATTGGAAGGGAAATGCGATACGATATCTACGACATCTTCATTCGTATGCCAGTTCCGCTTGTACCTGCATCACTACGGCGCGGAATTCAGGAACGGGTTGATGCTTCCGGAAATATTCTTCAGCCACTTAATGAAACTGAGGTAATAAAAAATTTGCAGGTACTGGTAAAAAAGGGAGTACGCGCTGTTGCAGTATCTCTGCTTCACTCCTATGCAAATCCTTCCCATGAGAAAAGAATAGGAGAAATCATCAGAACAAAATTTCCCTCACTTGCCTATTCACTGAGTTCAGAAATTATGCCTGAAATAAGAGAGTATGAAAGAACCAGTGCTACGGTAATGAATGCCTATGTTCAACCACTTACCAGTCATTATTTATCTCAACTGGAAACGATTTTAGGTGCTGCAGGCTTCCAGGGTCAATTACATATTATGAATTCCGCCGGCAGATTGACTACCATTCAAGGAGCTGGCAAAGCACCCATTCAGCTCCTCGAAAGCGGACCAGCAGGTGGTACCATGGCAGGAATTTTCTTTGGAGAATTGTTGAACAAGAAAAATCTGGTCGCTTTTGATATGGGCGGTACTACAGCTAAGGCATCTATCATTCGCAATGGACAACCTGAAATCACCAATCATTTTGAGGCAGCCAGAGAAAAGCGATTTAAAAAAGGAAGCGGTCTTCCGGTACGAATCCCGGTTATTGATATGATAGAAATCGGGGCAGGTGGGGGCAGTATTGCCCACATCAATCATCTCGGCCTCCTTACAGTAGGCCCAGAGAGTGCCGCCTCACAACCGGGTCCGGCTTGTTACAATCGTGGAGGAGATTTGCCTACTGTTACAGATGCAGATTTGGTACTGGGTTTTTTGAATGAAGGTTATTTTTTAGGAGGTACGATGCAGCTCAGTCATGAAAAAGCCAGGGCTGCTATCAAAAAACACATAGCTGAGCCACTGGGTATTTCCATCGAGGAAGCTGCCTGGGGCATACATCGTTTGGTGAACGAAAATATGGCCAACGCTGCGCGCGTTCATATCATTGAAAAAGGACTCGATCCCCGTCTATTTTCAATGATGGCTTTCGGAGGTGCCGGTCCTGTTCATGCCTATCATGTAGCCAGACAACTCAATGCCCCTCAACTCATTGTTCCTGCGGGTGCCGGAGTACTCAGCGCACTAGGATTTTTGGTGAGTCCGATTGCAACGGAAGAAATTACCAGTTATATCAGCACCCTGCCTGCAATCAACTGGACTCATCTGCAGAAGACATTAAGTGCTATGACTGAAAAAGGCAGACAGTTTCTAACAAAGGCAGGTGTAGCATCCTCCCGAACTAAAGTAAAAGTGGTCGCCGATATGCGGTATACAGGACAAGGTCATGAAATCAGTGTTACACTTCCATCCGGTAAATTATCCGCAGCATCTATCCCCGCAATTACTCGTGCTTTCACAGAGGAATATAAACTTCGTTACGGTAGAGATATGGAAGGAATACCCATAGAAGCCGTTACCTGGCGGGTATTGGTGAGTGGACCACGAACAACTCTTCATCCCAAACAATCTGTTGTTGGAAAACATACCCTTCCCTTGAAAGGGAAAAGAAATGTTTATTGGGGAAAAAAATATATTCAAACTCCCGTATACGATCGTTATTTATTGAAGACCGGACAGCGCATACAGGGTCCATGTATCATTGAGGAATTTGAAAGTACAACTATCATTGGGGAGCATGGGGTGGTTACCACCGATCAATTCAATAATCTGGTCATTAACCTTTCATGAAAAAAATCCTCTTCATATTAGTCATGTTTGTTTTTCCTGGAACAGGGAATGCTCAAACTGCGCGTGAAATACTGCAGTTAGCGGTTGCTGCATCGGGAGGAAGTCTTTGGCAGCAACCCGAAACGCTGGAACTGCATGGAACGGCTTTGTTTACTCCCTTTGGAAAAACAGATCCGTCCAATCAAAAGCAGTTAAATAATTATTCCATGTATCGCATTTTTCCCGGTGATAATAAGGCGGCACATCAGGCGAATGGGAAGATCAGGTTTGATGCTGCCGAGGGAGAAAAGATGTTCATGCAACTGATTTTTGATGGAAGTAAGACCCGGAATATATTAAGCGATGATGCCCGTCCTTATCGGGAACACTTCTCCTGGAGCAACAATTTTGGATTTGGAATCATTCGCTTCGCAGATAGAGATTCTTTTTTAGTGGAACGGCTCACTGATGAAATGTATGATGGCTTTCCCTGTTATACCGTTCAAATCACTGACCCTAAAAAAATGATAACAGTTTTTCAAATCGATAAGAAAAGCTATTTGATCAGGGGAGTAAGCTTTACTACTACAGTGGGATATCATCATCGTATATACAGTGATTTTAAAAAGATAAAAGTGGGTGATCGTTTTTTCATGCAACCGCGACGGGTAAGATTATTCTTTGATGGTGTGCGGTGGATGGATATACATTGGCTAAAGCATTTTGTTAATCAAACTATTGATGAGGATGTTTTTTCCCTGGCAAAGCAATAACTATGAAAAGAAAAAAACCGGCAAATCGATTTGATGCTATTGAATTAAGTATTCTCTGGAGCCGGCTTATTTCATTGGTGGATGAAGCAGGAACAACCTTGCAAAGAACTGCTTTCTCTTCTGTTACCCGTGAAAGTGCTGATTTTGCAGTGGTGTTAATGGATACAAGAGGTCAATCTCTCGCTCAAAGCAGTGTGAGTGTACCTTCTTTTCTTGGAGTAATGCCTTTTTTGGTGAAGGCATTGATTAAAGATTATTTTCCATTGGCTTCCTGGAAAGAGGGCGATGTTATAATTACCAATGACCCCTGGTTGTGTGCAGGTCACAAGCCAGATATCGGTATTGTTACTCCCATTTTTCGGAAAAAGAAATTAATAGGATTCATTGGATGCATTGCCCATTCCCCAGATATCGGCGGTACTCTATGGGGAGCCGGTGCCCGTGATTTTTACGAGGAAGGGTTGTATCTACCGCCTATGAAACTATTCGATAGAGGAGCGAGAAATGAAACAATCTTCTCTCTGATTGTCACTAATGTCAGGGCATCCCGTCAAACCATTGGGGATATACTTGCCCAGGTTGCAGCCAATGACCAAGGCATACGTGGTTTGCATAGAATGCTGGATGAAAACAACCTGGATACGATTGATGAATTAGGAGCAAGCATCATTCACTCTTCTGAAAAAGCTATGCGGGATGCTATTCGCAAAGCTCCGGATGGTGTTTATCGTTCGGTGTATCAAGCAGATGGGGATGGAATCAAAGAGCCTATACAATTCGTGTGTACCTTAACCATTCAGGGGGATGAAATCGAAGTAGATTACGACGGAACATCTCCTGCCCATTCCCTGGCAATCAATGCAGTTCTGAATTATGTATTCGCATATACTGCTTATCCTATCAAATGCGTATTCAGTCCGGAAGTTCCCAATAATGAAGGCAGTTTCCGACCTATACGGGTAACCGCACCTGAAGGTTGTCTCCTCAATGCTAAAAAGCCATCCCCTCTGGGAGCGCGCAATGTTACGGGTAATTTATTACACGGGCCTGTGATGAAGGCATTGTCACAGGCAGTACCTGATCAGGTGCAGGCAGATTGTGGTGCTGCAGTATGGGTAATGGTTTTAAGTGGTCGAAGAAAGGATGGATCTGAATATGTAGAATATCTGTTCCTGGCGGGTGGATATGGAGGAAGAAAAGGCTTAGCCGGACCTCCCACGCTTTGTTATCCAACGAATGTTGCCAATGTTCCCATCGAAGTTTTTGAGCATGATGCCCCCGTACTTGTGACTGAAAAAAGTCTCATCAGAGGAAGTGGCGGCAAGGGTAAATATTCCGGAGGGGATGGTCAGCGATTCGCTTATAAAAATATTGGCACACTGCCTATTCATATCAGTAATGTGACCGAAAAAATCAATCACCAGGCGTATGGGTTATTAGGTGGTACCTCAGGAAAGAAGGGAAATTTATATGTACGAACAGCAACAGGTAAAAAGAGATTCACACCGCCTAAAGGACATGATTATCTTCAACCCGGAGAAGAACTGGTGATGGAATTACCCGGTGGAGGTGGATATGGCAGGGCAAAAGGATAATTTTGATTATTATTGTAAAAAACAAACACTATGTCTTATCAGTTACCGCCTGTATGGACAAAATTAGCGCAGCATGCTGTTTTTCCGGAGTTCAATCATGATGAACGAGCCAGGTATAATTTCCTGGCCAATTTAAATCGTTTTGTTAGTACGGTTATAGCACCCGGTAATAAGTTAGCATATGAGAGAAGAGTAGAACCCAATTTTGTTCAAGAGCATGGTCGGAGTTTTGCTGATAGGTTTGAAGTAGGGGAAGCAATGAAACAGGATCCGGTCTATCAAATGTGGGCGGCGCTTCGAAGAAGTACCATGGAAATGCGTCAGCAAAATGGGAGGGCAGTGGTATTAAGGCAGGCCAATCAATTGGCAGCAAAGGTGGCCGCTGAACTCAAAGGATCCGATACCCTGCAATTGAAATCTGACTTTACCGTGCCACCCTATCTAACTCATGTAGACAATCATTTAATGCCAGGCAGTTATCATACCGAATATTTTCCCGGAGATGTCTCTAATGCTGCCAATTATGATAGCGGTTTATTTGTTACCAGCGGAGGTATGTTGGGTAGTCTTACCGATGGCGGTGGTCGTGCCATTGCCGCCTGGGTAAAAGAAACCTATCCGGATTTTCATCCAAAAAGAATCCTGGATATTGGTTGCGGTTTAGGACATAACACTTTACCTATTGCTCAGGCATTTCCTGATGCAGAAGTGATTGGTATCGATGCCGGAGCACCTATGTTGCGCTATGGTGCAGCAAGAGCTCATGCTTTGGGTATACACAATGTAAAGTTTATTCAGGCAGATGCTGCCAATATGAAAGAATTTGCCAATGAAAGTTTTGACTGGGTGCAGACTACCATGTTTCTGCATGAAACCGGAGGCAAATCAATTCATACCATATTTAGAGAGATCAATAGAATATTGAAAAACGGCGGACTCAATTTGCACATCGAGCAACCGCAATACACACCTGAGATGAGTATGTATGAGCAATTCATGCGTGACTGGGATGCCTATTATAATGCAGAGCCCTACTGGGGTCACATGCATGATCTGGAACCGGCAGATCTAATGGTTGAGGCCGGAGTACCCAGGGATAAATTCATGCAGGTAGGCGTAAAAGCTATCAATGACCTGGATAAAAAGAAACAGGATGGTAAGGTGACGGAAGACTATGGCCGCAGTCCGATCTGGAATGTTTTTGGCGGATGGAAAACTGCTGCTCAATAATATTTGACGAACCAATAATTGGATGTTATGAAAACAGAATTAAGCGGATCTCATGCAGGGGCCTCTATTACTGAAAGTTCATCTGCTGATGCAGTAAATGATATTATAATGGCTGGAAATAAAAGTAAGGGTGGTCGCCCCTATTTTTTAGAGGATCCCGCAGTTGAAAGGGTCTTGAATATCAGCATGGCCATAGCTGCCGACTTAGCTGTCTTACATGAAAGACTGGATACTATTGAAAGATTGCTGGAGGCAAGGGGTCACCTTAGCAGACAAGAGATTGAAGTATATGTGCCGGATGATGCTGCTGCAGAAGAAAGACAAACCTGGCATGCTCGCTTCAGTGCCCGCATACTTCGCATCGTGCAACAGGAAGTAGAAGCAGTGGCCAACCCGGAAAGCAATGTGCCAATGCGAACTATTGCGGACGATATCAATGAAATGTAATTACTAATTAGAACCTTCAGCTACAATCCATTCAGCGTAATATGCAATCAGCAATTGACACTGTTAACGAACATTATCGGGTAATCATTGAAAAAGATCTACAGGGCATCCTGTCGAAATATGTAGCTGATGAAGATACTTATGTCATATTGGAAGGACCCAGACTTACATCCAGGGGCTTTACCAAAATAAGCAAAGGATGGGGCGACTTTTGCTTATCACCCATACAACTAACTTCGATTGAGTGGACTGAAGGGCCTTTCTCAGAGCAGACAGCTGAAATGGCTTGGGTAAGTGGTATAATACGCTTGCAGGTTCAAATCAATGACCGATCTTTTGATAATATTTTCAGGGCCAGCTTTGTGTTGATCCGAAAAATCGATCATTGGCAAATACATCATGAACATGTATCTGTTGTTCACCCTGACCCTTATGGTATTGGTGATTGGTTGAAGCAGACAACACCCCCTTCGGAAGCATCTTAAGAGAAAAAACATGAATGAACAGGTAAGTAAAAAAGCCATCATAGGTGTAATTGTATCTGCACTGGGCTTTTTTGTCGATTTGTATGATATCATCATTTTTAGTGCAGAGCGCGTAGATAGTTTTCGATCCCTGTCGATTCCGGAAGCAGAGTGGCCTGTGCATACCAGAAATATCTTAAATGCTCAAATGCTCGGCATGCTCATCGGCGGTTTTCTATGGGGAACCATCGGAGATAAAATGGGACGTTTGAAAGTGCTATTTGGATCTATCCTTATGTATAGTGCTTTCACCCTGTTGAATGCTTTCGTAACAGATGTGGATAGCTACATGTGGTGTAGATTTTTGGCTGGACTAGGTTTGGCAGGAGAATTAGGAGCGGGGATTACATTGGTGAGTGAACAAATGCCCGGCAAGTATAGGGGCTTGGCAGTAGCAATGGTAGGAGGTATTGGTATGTTCGGTGCAGTTACTGCCGGCATCATAGCTACTTTCTTCAGCTGGCAAACAAGTTTTATCATTGGTGGAATTCTCGGGGTGGTATTGTTGTTACTTCGTTTTAGTGTGGTTGAAAGCGGACTCTTTACCGGAATGGAATCGAAAGAAGTGGCCAAGGGTGATTTCAGCATCATATTAAGGAGCCGAAAAAGAGCCTGGAAATTCCTTTGCGTGTTACTCGTAGGAATGCCTGGTTGGTTTGCCACCGGTGTTCTTATCACTTTTACCAGAGAGATTGCCGGTAGTATGGGAATGTCTACACTACCAGTTGCAGCCACCGTTATCTCTTTCAATTTTTTAGGGTTTGCCTTCGGCGATCCACTATGTGGGTTACTGAGCCAATACCTCAAAAGCAGAAAAAAAGCCATTTTTATCTTTCTGGCCTCCTATAGTTTTTTCATCGCTCTGTTTTTTCTTTTCGCCAGACAATCACTCTTCCTCTATTATCTGTTTTTTGCTTTTATGGGACTCAGTGTTGGCTTTACTATTATGTTGTTGACACTTACTGCTGAGCAATTTGGCACGAACATAAGAACATTAGTAACCAGTTCTGCACTGAATCTCATCAGAGGCTGGGTTATCCCGCTGAGTTTTGCCTTTCAATGGGTTGCGGCTTGGTTCAGTGGTAATTATTATTACAGTGCTATCGTTATCGCTGCCGCAGCTTTAGCGATTGCTTTTTTTGCGCTATCTCAGCTGGAAGAAACTTATCATAAGAACCTGGACTTCTACGAATAGTATCATTCTGTGCCAGATCAACTATCTCATTTGACGATTATTGCAATGGTACTGCCTAAGGATTAATCTCTCTGGTAATACTTTTGTGTAAATGCATCCATCAGTAAGAAGGAAAGAATTGCATCTTCCGCAGAGCAGGGATTAGGACCTTTCCCTAAAAAGTATTGAGTGACTTTTTCAATCATGGGCTGTTGAATATGATTGGGTGGGTTG
>JBJTJJ010000348.1:0-1901 GCA_046095445.1 Sediminibacterium sp. | reverse complement strand
TATTGTGCATGCCTACTCCTTTCCTTGGCATATTCAAGTCGAATCCAATTCCATTATCGGCAATCGTAAGTAATAAATGTTGCTCATTTCTATCAAGAATTATTGTCACTTCATCGGCTTTTGAATATTTTATGATGTTATTCATTTGTTCTTGTACAATTCGAAATATATTTAATTTGAATTCATACGGGATGTCTTTTTCGTAGAATGTATCACATCGATAATCAACATCAAAATCATTCACTGCATTGACATCATCCAATAAACCTTCGATAGCTTTAGTTAAACCAAAATGCTTGATAAGAGGTGTGACTAATATCTGAGAAAGTTTTCTAATCTCCTCTATGGCATTCAAAATAAACTGCTGAGACTGCTTGAGTAAATCAGAGTCTGAACCTAACTGTTGCTGTGCTGAAGCAATGTACATCATTGCGACCGTTAGCTGCTGATTCACATTATCGTGCAATTCAGTACTAATTTCATTTCTCTCTTTCTCCTGTACTTTGATAATTGCCTCATTTAATTCTTTTTGCTTGAGTATTTTCTCTTCCTCCAGCCTTTCTTGCAATTCAATGGTCTCGGTGATATCATTATGGATAGCTAAAATTGCCAGATTTCCTTTGTACTCAATTTTGTGGGAAGAAATATCCATGATCATCTGTTCCCCTAATTTATTGAGGTGTGTCCAGAGGGCAGTCTCTTTCATTAAATCAGTATCTCTAAATACACGAGCAGTCTCCAGCAAGCGGGTATACTCACTTTCATGACCTAATTCAAGAACAGTTGTAGAAAGAAATTCATCCCTGGTGTATCCATATTGTGCCTGTGCTGCCTCATTCACTTCCAACACCCGAAAACTTTGAATATCCCAAATAATGATCGGTAATGGGTTATTAAAAAACAAATTTCTATAACTCTCATTACTTTCTCTCAGACTTTCCAAAATACGATTCCGCTCGACACTATATTGTATAGATTTTAAAAGTAATCGCTCATCGTATTCTCCTTTGATAAGATAATCCTGCGCACCATTGGCCATTGTTTCCAAAGCCAGTTCCATATCTGCAAGACCGGTTAAAACTATTATAGGAATACCTGCTGCATACTCACTGATATGAACAAAAGAATCAAAACCTGTACTATCAGGTAAAGAAAGGTCAAGCAAGATCATATTGATATAATACTCACTCAACAAGCGTACTGCTTCCTGAACACTGCGTGCCTTATAAATCCTTGCAACCTGTAATCCTGTCAGTGCTAAACTCTCCTCGAGCAGATATAAATCCCCTGGATTGTCCTCGACAATCATAATGGAAAGTGGTTGTTGATGTAGCGACATCTTAAGTGTTTTAGCTGAAATTATCCTGCAGCAATATTCTCAATAATAAAACCCGGGGCATGCTGATCTAACTGCTTGCTGATAGTAAAATAAAATATACTCCCTTTATCGGGCTCAGAAGTTACCCATATTTTTCCACCGTGCTTTTCCACAATTTTTTTACAAACCGATAATCCAATACCGGTGCCACTGTATTGGTGCTTATGATGTAAACGCTGAAAAAGCACAAAAATTTTATCAAAAAACATTGGTTTTATGCCAATACCATTATCCTCTACCGAAAAGAGAAAATGGTTTTCTTCTTCCTGGCCAGTCACAATTACAATTGGTTTTTCTTTGCCAATGTATTTGAGCGCATTGCCTATCAGATTCTGGAAGAGTTGGAACAGTTGGGTCTTATTTCCCATTATAACTGGCAAATCTTTACAAATGATAGTTGCCTGACATTCCGCAATCCTATTTACAAAAACTTCCTGCACTTCTTTCATCAACTGCTCGATATCAATTGACTCAGCCACCCCCTTATTTGATCCAATGCGAGAGTATTCGAGCAGATCAGTGA
>JBJTJJ010000347.1:0-2990 GCA_046095445.1 Sediminibacterium sp. | reverse complement strand
GTCCTCCTATGGTTATTTTTTCCATTTTCTTCCAAATCGGGGATCAATGTTCCGCCAAGAGTAACATTTACCAATTGCATTCCTCTGCATATCGCAAGAATCGGAATTTTCTCAATCAATGCCTGTCGGAAAAGGTCTTGTTCAAAATGATCGCGCATTTCATCCCACCCTAAGACAGGAGCATTTGGGTATCGGAGTTGGCTACTATTATAGGTTGATGGATGCAGATCAGTACCACCTGTCAAGACCAAAGCATCGCAGGTTGCTAGCAAATTTTGGCTTGCTAAGTCAGCAGCCAATAAAACAACTCGAATATGCAAATCATTTCCCAAAATCCAATTAGGATAATATTCAAATCGCGTGTTAGATAAACTGATACCAATAAGTATTGAATCATTCATAAGTCAAAGTGCAGCTGCATATAGCTTTCTAAAATCATCCAGACTAACTGGCTGGGGGTTATTAGGGTGTGCAAAGTCTTCGAAAGCAAGCTTGGCCAGAGTTTCGAGATGCTCCTCACGTACACCCACCTCACGCAATAGGGAAGGAATTCCAATTTGCTGATTGATGTGACGTACCCAACTGATAACTCCGTATCCATCTTTTTGCTCTATTGGTAGAACTTGTGCCATACGAGTAAATTTATCGCAAGCACATGAAATATTGAACTCAAGGCCATATGGCAAATTAACTGCATTGGCCAAACCATGATGCGTATCGAGCAAAGCAGACATGGGATGTGCCAGTGAATGAACAACCCCTAAGCCTTTCTGAAATGCAATTGCCCCCATCATAGATGCGAGTAACATATCCGACCTGGATTGAAGAGTGGGTGCTTTAACGGAGGTCACCAAAGAACCAGCAATTAATCGGATACCCTCTAGTGCGATACCCTCACAAATGGGGTGATAATTTTTTGCCAGTAACGCCTCCATATTATGTGTAAGAGCATCCATTCCCGTAGCAGCAGTTACGGCAGGGGGTAAATCCATTGTTAGAAGCGGATCGGCAAAAACACGAATAGCCAGTAATTTTGGACTAAATAATATTTTTTTCTGATGGGTAACATCGTCAGCTATGATTGCCGACCGTCCTACTTCACTGCCGGTACCTGCAGTGGTAGGTATGGTTACAAATACAGGAACAGGACCAGTAACGTAGATATCTCCACCAATCAAATCATCATACTTGAAAAGATCTTCTCGATGATAAACCCTTAATACAATTGCACGGGCTACATCTATTGCAGCCCCACCTCCCAATCCAATTACTGAATCGCAATGATGAACATCATATTCATCGGTACCGGAATACACATCAGATTTAACTGGATTTTTATGAATATTTTTAAATACAGAGACATGTAAACCAGCTGTAACCATACTTGCAACTATCGCATTAAAAAAAGGTAGTGCAGCAATTATTGAATCGGTAACCAATAATGGGCGGCGACATCCTTGTTCTAATAAAAAGGCAGGCATTTCTTCAACTGCACCCGCACCAAATCGGATGATAGTAGGAAAATTAAATTGAACTACAGACATATCAGCAATTGTTATATTATTTCGAAATAACGGCGAGTTTCCCAATCGGTGACAGCTTTTGCATATTGTTTTACTTCCCATTCGCGGGTTTCGGTAAAATGTTGCACGAAAGTCTTACCAAGTAATTCTTTGGCAAGTGATGATTCTTTCATCATTGTTGTAGCAGTAGACAAAGAGTTGGGAAAACGACCATAAGACATATCCTGGTAACCATTACCAATAACTGCAGGTTGATTTAGCTTCATGTTATGTTGAATGCCATATAAGCCGGAAGCCAAACATGCAGCCATCGCGAGATAAGGATTCGTATCGCTTCCTACAACCCTTGTTTCCAGTCGACTCGAATTGCTGCCCCCAGGTAAAGCACGAAGTGCAACTGTTCGATTATCAATGCCCCAAGTTACTGTAGTGGGTGCCCATGCTCCCTCTACCAGTCGCTTATATGAGTTGATGGTAGGAGCTACCATGGGTAAGATATGTGGCAAACAATAAAGTTGTCCTGCAATATAACTTTTCATGAGACCACTCATATTGTTGATGTCCTTTGTATCGTAAAATAGATTTTTCTTCCCGGAGGAATCCCAAAGTGATTGGTGCACATGTCCACTGCAGCCGGGTAGTCGCTCGCTTATCTTGGCCATAAACGTGGCCATTAAGCCATAGAGTCTTGCAATTTCTTTTACGGAAGTTTTAAATAAAACAGCGCGATCAGCAGACGTTAAAATATCCGCATATTGAATAGCTGCCTCATACACTCCGGGACCAGTTTCTGTGTGTAATCCCTCTAAAGGAATCTGAAATTTAGCCAAATCGTTGAAGAGAGAGGAGAGATAGGCGTTCTTTTCTGTACTACGTAAAATAGAATAGCCAAACATTCCGGGAGTCAGGGGAGTCAGTCCACGACCCCCTTTTTGATAAAATGTTTCAGGCGTTTCCAAAAAATTAAACCACTCAAATTCTTGTGAAAACTGGGCAGTAAAGCCAGCCCGCTTCGCTTTGGTGATTACCGTTTGCAGAAGTTGTACAGGACATATCTCCAGTGGTCTTCCGGATGCCTTGACAAACTTGCCCAGAAAAAAAGGCAAATCATTTTCCCATGGAATGCTTCGAAAAGTTTCGAGACGAATTTCCACTTTTGCGTCCGGATAACCGGTATGCCATCCAGTAAAACTTACATTATCATAGGCCTGATCAACCATGTCCCAGCCAAAAACGACATCACAAAATCCTACTCCGGATGAAACTACAGAAAGAAATTTTTCAGTAGAAATATATTTACCCCGAAGTATACCATCCATATCACAAACCGCAATTTTTACTTTTCCTGCCGGATGAGATTTAACTGCTTCTAAAATAGATTGAGTTGTAGTCATCTTTTCTTTTTATATATGAAAAAACTGATTGCCAGCATTAAAAAATATCCTTCAGCAAGTTGTAGGTTATACC
>JBJTJJ010000346.1:0-1683 GCA_046095445.1 Sediminibacterium sp. | reverse complement strand
TGTTGGGATAGTAAAAGACGGAAAAATAATTCATGCCAAAGGATACGGTCAAAGATCATTAAAAACACAGCTTCCCGTTACACCCAACACCCTCTTTGGAATCGCCTCTAATAGTAAGGCATTTACCGCAGCTGCATTAGGAATTCTTGTTGAGCAAGGAAAAATAAATTGGGATGATCATGTGCGGGACTATATTCCAGAATTTAAATTATATGATCCTTATGTTACAGAGCATTTCACTATAAAGGACTTATTAACCCACCGAAGCGGAATGGGACTAGGAGCAGGCGATCTCATGTTTTTTCCTGACTCCAGTGATTTTTCATTGAAAGACATTATACATAATCTGCGTTATTTACCCCAGGTTTCTGAATTTAGAACCAAGTATGATTATGATAACAATCTTTATATTGTCGCAGGAGAAGTGATAGCAAGGGTTTCCGGACAATCATGGGATGATTTCGTTGAGCAAAATATTTTTTTTCCGCTTGGTATGAAGTTAAGCGCCGCATCTTTTGAAAGACTTCCATCCTTTCAGGATGTAATAGATGGCCATGCTCCTGTAAACAGTGAAGTAAAAGTAATTCCAAGAAACACATTGCGTGTAGGACACGCGGCCGGCGGCATCTATTCCAGTATCAATGATCTTTCAAAGTGGTTGATTTGCTTAATGAATAAAGGAGTTTCTGTAGAGGGAAAAAGAATCCTATCAGAAACAACTATAAAAGAAATGTGGACACCACAAACCATCATCCCGGTTTTTAATCCCGGTGTATATAATGTTCATTTTTCAGCATACGGACTAGGTTTCTTTTTATCAGATGTAAAGGGAAAACTACAAACAACACACACAGGCGGATTAGAAGGAATGGTAACTCAAATAACGATGTTGCCTGAATTAAATCTTGGCATAATTGTTTTAACCAATCAACAAGAGGGCGCAGCATTTACTACCATCACCAATACCATAAAGGATACATACCTGGGTAGTACAGGAATTGATTGGCACAGCAGATTACTAACCAACAGGAAGAGAGAAATAGAAGAAGCAAAAAAAATCACCGATTCGGTTGATAATGAAATATCCCGAGCGCAAAAAACAAGTGTACAAAACTGGAAATCATTTCTAGGAACCTATAAAGACCCCTGGATGGGCGAGATAAACATACAAGAAAAAAACGGACAACCCTGGCTTCAAATGAAACGTTCCAAAAAACTAACGGGTCAGCTGTTTCCCTACAAAGGGACAACTATGGTTGTGAGGTGGATCGACAGAAGCATGGACGCCGATGCTTTTGTCAACTTTGGTTTAGATGAAGAGGGAATAGCAAATACCATTCGCATGAAGGCAGTTTCCCCGCTCACCGACTTTAGTTATGATTTCCATGACCTCCGCTTTGAAAGGGTGGAAAAAAAGTAACAGATACTCGGTCCTTTTAATTAATGAAGCATAAGAAAAAAGTAAAATACTTTAAACCCCTACGCATGATAAAGACACGCCTAATAGGTACTCTGCTGATATTGATTTCCATTTCTTCCTTCGCCCAGCGCACCCAAAAGCCCCCGCTGCACGGAAAAAACTGGATGGCTATCACAGGCAAGCCCCTGGCAGCAACAGCAGGAGCGAACATTTTTCAACAAGGCGGAAATGCCGTAGATGCCGCTTGTGCTATGCTCGCAGCT
>JBJTJJ010000345.1:0-1874 GCA_046095445.1 Sediminibacterium sp. | reverse complement strand
GTGGGTGATATCATCAGCGCAGAAGTTTATCAGGTATGGAAAAAAGAAGTATTGCTGCTCGATGAGGAAGGCAATGAACTCATACTGCCGAAATCTGAACAGATACCGCAGGATTTCTTCAAGAAGGGTGAAACTATCCGTGCAGTAGTTGCCAGGGTGGACCTGAAAAATAATAATCCCGTCATTATTCTTTCCAGAACTAGTCCGATGTTCCTGGCTAAATTGCTGGAGATTGAGGTGCCTGAAATTTTTGACGGACTTATCTCTATTAAGAAGATCGTTCGGGAGCCCGGTGAGCGTGCTAAGGTAGCGGTGGAATCTTATGATGACCGTATCGACCCGGTAGGCGCCTGCGTAGGTATGAAAGGTAGCCGTATCCACGGTATCGTGCGTGAACTGAAAAACGAGAACATCGACGTTATCAATTTCACTAATAATATCCAACTGCTGATTCAGCGCTCACTTACTCCGGCGAAGATCAGCTACATGGAACTTGACAATGAGAAGAAGCATGCCAATGTTTACCTCAAAGCCGACCAGGTTTCCCTGGCCATCGGTCGTCGGGGTGTTAACATCAAACTGGCTTGTGAACTTACCGGCTATGAACTCGATGTTTACCGTGAAGATGAAGATGTAATTGACGAATTTGATATTGATCTTGATGAATTCAGTGATGAGATTGAACCCTGGGTGATCGATGCCTTCAAACGCATCGGTTGTGACACTGGTCGCAGCATCCTCAAACTCACCGCTGAAGAACTCGAAAGAAGAACCGACCTGGAGAAAGAAACCATCCTGGAAGTAAGAAGAATATTACAGGAAGAATTTGACAGAGAAGAATAAGCAGTGGCAATGAACTATATTTGCTGCTGTGCCGGATAAACGAAAAAAGGCATACCCTGAACGGGGTCTCAGACCCCCGAAAAGGACTAAAAACAAGTGAATGGCAGAACTGAAGTTACCTAGATTGTTGGCGGCCGCCAAGGAATTCAATATCGGACAAGATACGCTGATAGAATTCCTGGTGAAAAAGGGGTTTACCCGCGATGACCTCAAACCAACAGCCAAGCTGTCGGAAGAGCAGTACTATGCACTGCAGGCAGAATTCCAGAGTGATAAAGTTGCCAAGAACAAAGCCGATCAGGTGGAGATCCCCAAGGTTAGCCAGTCCGAACCAAAAAAGAAAAAAGACGAGGAAGAAATTTCTTTCAAGAAAGACGAGAAAAAAGCAACTCCCGCTAAGGAGACTGCTCCTGCAGAACCTGAAGTGCCCGCTCCTGCCGCACCTCAGCCACAACAGGCAGAGCACATGAAAATTGCTGCGCCTGAACTGGAGGGAACAAAAGTAGTTGCCAAGATTGATCTGGATAATATTGAGAGCGGTACCCGCGGAAAGAAAGCAGCAAAGAAGAAAGCAGACACTTCTAAAGAAGCTAAAAAAGCTACTACACCCGCACCACCTCCTGCTCCGGAAGAGACCGGACCGGAAATCACCAACATCCGGGCTGAGAAATTAGAAGGACCGAAAATTTTAGGGAAGATTGAGCTGCCCGTTGATAGCGATACCCGACCCAAGCAAAGCGATAAAGACGAAAAGAGAAAACGCAAACGCATACCTGTTGATAAAAAACCCGGCATCAATGATCCTGCTGCCAACCGCCAGGGAGGCGGACAGCGTCAGGGTGGCGGCGGACAAGGTCAGCAGCGCGGTGGCGGTGGTGGTCGCAATACTGCTCGTCCACAAACCCGCGAGGAAAAAGAAATAGATCAGAAAGCCATTCAGGAAAAAATTCGCGAGACCCAGGCCAAATTATCCGGCGGTGGGGGTCGCGGCAAGAGCCTGAAAGCCAAATACAGAAGAGCGAAAAGAGATG
>JBJTJJ010000344.1:0-1408 GCA_046095445.1 Sediminibacterium sp. | reverse complement strand
GGATTTGGATTGACCGGGCCTAACCGGGATGGCATTTATTCAGCTGCCTATAACAATCAGTTCATCGACTCTTTGTTGGATGTGCTTCAATTAAATCGTGTAATCATTGCGGAATGATGCGGTAATCTTTTTTTAATAGTTCTGTACTGCCTTCCCAGGTTAATAAGGAAGAAGAAGTACCATGTATGAATAGGAGGGGAGTAGTATCGGATGGATTGCCTTCATCGGAAAGATGCACTTGCATTCCCATCAATGGTATCTGAACGGAGGACGGTCTTGCATATTTCTTATAAATCACGGAATCGGGCTGATCTGCCTGATAAAAAATAACCCCCAATACCAGTAATACGCCTAGTAAAAGGACTAACAATTTTATTATGCTACTGAAAAGCCATTTCATAGGGAAAAATTTTAGCTAATTGCATGCGTGGGCTCAATCAAGTCCCAGCGGTTCCCATAAAGGTCTTGAAAAACAACCACCTTTCCATATACTTCCTGCCTGGGTTCCTCTGAAAATTCTACACCTGCTTGTTTCATTATTTGATAATCCCGCTCCAGGTCATCGGTATGAAGAAAAAGAAATACCCTACCGCCGCATTGGTTTCCAACAGCTGACAACTGGCGTTCATTGGTAGCCTTCGCCAATAAAATTTTACATCCATTGCCTGAACCGGGAGGGGCAACTACCACCCATCTTTTATCTGCATGTAGGACAGTATCTTCCAACAGAACAAAGGAGAGAACACGGGTATAATATGCTATGGCTTCATCATAGTCCCTTACCACCAAAGCAATTGCATTCAGGTGTTGCTGCATAGTGAAAAGTTATTGAATCATTTTTTTGATTTCATTCAGCTTCATCAATGCTTCAACCGGAGTTAGTCGGTTGATGTCTATCTCAGTGAGCAATTGTCGGATGGCATCAAATGTTTGGGTGTGTGTATCAAAGATGGAAAGTTGCATCTGTGGAATGCTGAGCTTTTTCATCTGTCTGCTTAAGTTGCCGGGTGACAGACTAGTAGATGAACCCGTACTTTCCTCAGCAGATTTATTTTCTAATTGTTGTAAGATTTCATAGGCCCTCTCTATCAATACCGGGGGCATGCCGGCCATTCTCGCTACATGAATACCAAAGCTATGGGTACTGCCCCCTTTCGCCAGTTTGCGGAGGAAAATAATTTTGTTGCCGGCCTCCTTGTGGGTAATATGATAATTGTGTACCCGCTCGCATTTGTTTTCCAACTCATTGAGTTCGTGATAATGCGTCGCAAATAAAGTTTTAGGTCGGGCAGTCGCCTGTTGCAGATATTCCACCATACTCCAGGCAATAGAAATCCCATCATACGTGGAAGTGCCTCTACCAATTTCATCGAGCAGGACCAGACTTCTTTCTGAAATGTTATTGATA
>JBJTJJ010000343.1:0-1262 GCA_046095445.1 Sediminibacterium sp. | reverse complement strand
GCATTTACACAACCACACAATGGTATCGGACAGCCGGTAAGGGCATTACAGATAGATCGTAAACAAGGTGGTGGTCCGGCTTCTTCCCCTAAATCTTGGTGGCGGTTGAAAGAAATATATATTTTATCACCTCTCCAGGATTTTCCTTCCACATGACCCATGAGCATGACCCAGCAGTTGAGATAGGTATTCCAACTTACTGATGGCCCCCAGTGAAATCCTCCTCCTGGGGAAGAAGCCGGACCACCACCTTGTTTACGATCTATCTGTAATGCCCTTACCGGCTGTCCGATACCATTGTGTGGTTGTGTAAATGCTTTCCCATCCCAACGACGTGCCTTCCCCTCCGGGGCATCCAGATCTTGCAAAGCTATTCTTGCCACGCTGATACACTGACCACTCCATTCCGTATCGGCATTGTAAGTGGCAGAATCATACACCCCGGGATATCCATACTCGCCATAAAAAAGATACAGATAGTCTCCACTGGCAACGGCAGAGGGATCACCGACACCGCCTGCAAATGTATTGGAGCTGTTCTGTGGTTTTAAAATCATGCGTGGATCGAGGTCTTCAATGAACAGGCCTTTGTTTTCCCAGCTTTTTCCGCCATCAATAGATTTCATCACACCTATTCGACAAACTGCTGCCGGACTTTCAGGACCTGTTAGTCCCTGCGGCCATCTTTTATTGTGATATCCTTGTCCAGTAACACTATCATACGGCAATGTCTCCGGATAATTTTCATTGTGGTAAATGCCGTAAAGTGTTTTGCCGGATGCATCTTTTTTATCCTGATATACGGTTTCAAACCATACTGCACCGTGCAGACCGGGCTGACCAATAGGTGCGTTGAGGGGCATGGAAGGATTGGTAAACTTATCCCTGGAATGAGAGAATACTTCTTCGGGATTCAACCCATCGGCATATTTCAGATCCCGCGCATAACCCCACAACGGATCTTCACCATACTTGCCGGGGAAAATGCGAAACGTATCGCCAATCCACGCCTCGGCCATGTTGCAGTCCACAAAAGAATTGAATGTAACTCGGGGTGCTGGTTTTAATTCAAATCGCGGAGAAAAGGTGGCTTCCTGCCGGCAGGAAAGCAAGAAACCAATGGCAAACAATGTGCCTGCAACAGAGTAACGCATAACAATTTATTTATAAAGAATAAAACGACGCAGCTTAATACTTCTTCAGCTCCTTAATGATGGCACGAACATCGCGATCTATCTTTTCATCAGAGATTTTCTTTCCAT
>JBJTJJ010000342.1:0-1937 GCA_046095445.1 Sediminibacterium sp. | reverse complement strand
CATTATTGTTGTTCAAATCACATCCATACATAGCAGGAATGTTTGAATACGTACCTGCACTGGAAATTTCAATTCCATTTCTATCAGTTCCACTGCTTACCAGCGCACCGGTTCCCACTGAACTATTGGGTGCAAACTCAGTTCGATAAACCTGCTGGAAAAAGTGAGTGTATTGAGAAAGTCCCGGTACTGTCCCTGGCTGATCTCATATTTCATACTATAAAATGCACCATATCCTGTGGGAAAACCGCTGGCTAAAGTAGCAGTATTATTCGAAGTACCCAGATCCAAGAAAAATCCAGCCGTTGTTGACAAATTGCTACCGGAAGAGCCCGCATCATTGCCTTGCAGGGTAGGGGAGGTTGAGGTAACTGTAAAGGTGGTGGCTGTGCCCGCATCACTAACATCATTGGCAATTCTAAATCCAGCTTCAGATTGACTGCCACTTCCCAATTGAAAGTTGCCGGAAGGAATATAAACCATTTCTATGTCAAAAACCTTGACAAACATTTTTGAATCATCAGGTACACCATCGGTGCCATAATTCCAACGAAGTTGGATAGTGTTGAGTGAAAAAGTACCGGTTCCATCTCCAGATCGATATAGCAAAATACCTTTTCCATCTGTTTGTGTGTCAGTACCCCCCGATGGAATGGTATGACCCCCATTGTTCAGCGTGGCATGTTTCCATTCTCCCGTTTCTCCAATTTTATACTTAACAAAAACCCAGGCAGCATCCCAGTTGGCAGTGCCTGAAGAGAAACGGAAAGAGTTGGACCAACTCAGATTAAATTGAACAAAAAGGTAGTCAAGGGTTTTGTTCCTGTTGACAAGCGAAACATTGCTTACTACAATATCATTGGCTCCAACATTAGATACCTGCATGCATAGCAGGAAGGCGATCAACGCAGTTCTTTTCATAGAATATTCAGTTTAAAAAGGGTATTTCAGTAATCCCGATAATGACAGGGAATTACTGATTAATCCGATTCAACTGATGAAGTTAGGAGAATATAATCTAAAATTGCTTATATCCAAACTTATTATAATAGCTTGATAAACAATTGGTAAGAAAGAAAAATATATCTATTTTTTAATGCTTCTGGATGTGGGCACCCGAAGGCCTTGTAGATTAGTCATGTAGAAAATAGCGGAGGTAAATTTATCTTACCCCTCTTCCTCCATAGTCGATATTCCTGCTGGTTGCACCTGCGGTTATACTGCTTCGATCTGAGACCCTGGCTGTTTCATTACTACTAGTAAAACTGCCACCCCTTAGTCCTATATCAGTACCAACTGGCCACAACGTTACGTTCGAGTCACCAGAATTATCTAATACACCATCTCCCACAAGACCTGTAAAATTTCTACAATTGTTGTTTGCTATACTTATCACCTGTTCCCAGACATTTCCGCTTAAATCCATGATACCATAATAACTGGCACCGGAAGCAGATCGGTTGCTGGTTGAAGTGGCAAATATGCCTGTACGAACCGGTCCGCCATTCATTCCCGAATTATGCATATTTGCATTGGCTGGACTTGAAGATTCTGATGCTTGTCCCCCCGTAAGTATTGAAGAAAGACTTATGTAAGTGGTATTTCCCCACGCAAATTCATTAATAACTGGGTTTAATGTTCCCCTGCAGGCTTTCTCATACTCCAATTCAGTCATGGGTCTCAATGCAGCCCAATCTAAATAAGCTGTTAAATCTGACCATCGTAAATAATTGCAGGTAATCCACTCACCATCATCTGATTCATCATAAATATTATTGCCGTTTAAATCGCAGCCATAAATTGCTGGCGTGGAAGGATTAGTTCCGGAAGATTTTACTTCGATACCTTGTCGATAAGTACCTGATGTAATTAAAGCACCTGTTCCAGTGACTCCTGCCGGACTATTGTATGTTCGTGTAACCTGTTGCGCGTAAGTG
>JBJTJJ010000341.1:0-8621 GCA_046095445.1 Sediminibacterium sp. | reverse complement strand
AAAAAAAATAACTTCCTCATGATCAGGCAGAGGGTGATTTAAAATCCTTCTTAGTAATCTTACCTTCCAGCACCAATTCTTTGTGAATGTTGTCGAGAATACCATTGACGAATTGTCCACTTTGCTGTGTGCTGTAGGTTTTGGCAAGATCGATGTATTCGTTAAGGGTTACTTTGGTAGGAATGGTTTCGAAAAACAAGAGTTCACAAAGAATTGGTGCTGGAAGGTAAGATTACTAAGAAGGATTTTAAATCACCCTCTGCCTGATCATGAGGAAGTTATTTTTTTTCTCAGCTATCCTGCTGATATCATTCACTGCCTGTCAGAATACCCAATCAGATTCAGAAGTAATAGGTAATTCTGCGCTACGAGACACTGCTAATTTTACGCGCATCCAGTGGTCAGATACCCTGATTGACTTTGGTACCATCAATATGGGCGATTCCATTCAGGTAAAATTTCAGTGTACCAACACCGGCAACAAGCCGCTTTTTTTAACGGGAGTTCGTGCTTCTTGCGGTTGTACCGTTCCTTCTTATACCGAATCTGCCATCTTACCAGGTGAAAAGGGACTGGTTACTGCATCCTTTAACAGCAATAAATCTCACCCCGGGGATATTTATAAAACAGTATATGTTACGACCAATACTCCGGTTGGTGTCAACTATGTATTAACCTTCACGGGTAAAATTGTTCAGCCCGTTCAATAAACTTACCTTTGCTTTTCAATCAGTAATTTGTCAATTATGGTTTTAATTCATTCAATGTTAATGGCCGGTCCACCCAACCAACCCGGTGGTGGAATCATGAACCTGGTATTAATGGGTAGCATCATTCTCGTATTCTGGCTCTTCATGATACGCCCGCAAACTAAAAAAGCCAAAGAGCAAAAGAAATTCATTGATAATCTTCAAAAAGGAGATCGTATTGTGACTATCGCCGGAATTCATGGCGTGGTGAACAAGATCAATGAAGATGGTACTTTGCAACTGGAAATCAATCCCGGCAGCTATATCAAGTTGGAGAAGTCAGCAATCAGTTTGGAATGGACTTCTGCTATCAACAAGACTACTGCTGCTGATAAGAAGTAAGCAAAGCAATCAGGGGTTACCCTTTATTATACTATAAACTTAGGGTCAGTGGCGCTTTCAGTCGGACTCACAGGTGGTATTGGCAGTGGTAAATCTACTGTTGCCGGGATCTTCGAGGTTCTGGGTATACCTGTCTTATATGCCGACTCGGTAGCGAAAAATATCATGCACACTGATCCACAGATACGTGCTGAATTACAAAAGCTATTTGGTGACTCCATTTTTGTCAATAACCAACTTGATCGCAAAAAGCTCGCCTCTATTGTTTTCAATGATCCTTTTCAACTTGAGCTTTTAAATGCATTGGTTCATCCTGCAGCTATTGATTATGCTAAAAAGTGGGTGTCTATGCAAACCACACCTTATTGTGTAAAGGAAGCAGCCCTGTTTTTTGAATCTGGTTCTGCAGAAGGTATCGATCTAATGGTTGGTGTCAGCACACCTCAGGCACTGCGTATCCAAAGGGTCATGAAAAGAGATGGTATCAGCCGCGAAGAGGTCTTGAATAAAATGCAGAGTCAGCTGGATGAAATAATGAAGATGAAATTGTGTGACCGTATTATCATCAATGATGAACGTCAGTTACTCATACCTCAAGTACTTACTCTTCACCAGGATCTTTTGCGTATGGCAGAAGCGAAATAAAATACCTTCGAATCTTAACTATCTAATCAACCGGTAGCACCATCGTTTTAATTTCCCCTCGAAATCAAATGGTGTGGTGGCAGCAGTGATATCTTTTATCTCTGCAGCCGGAATAGCATCTCTGTCCAGCTGAAACCTTGTAAAATTGGTACTGAAATAAAGTGTTCCACCCGGTTTCATAGCCCACAATACATCTTTGATCAACTCCACATGATCACGCTGTATGTCCAGAAATTCCTTCATTTTTTTGCTGTTGCTGAAAGTGGGTGGATCCATGATTACCAGATCGTATTGTCTGGGTTGTAGGGTTTTCAACCATGCCTTGACGTCTGCTGGAATCAGCTGAAATTTTTCTTTGTCAGAAAATCCATTCAGGCGGAGATTCTCTCCCGCCCATTGCAGATAGGTATTGGAGAGATCAACTGAAGTGACGCTGGAAGCACCGCCTGCAGCATCATATACGCTGAATGATCCGGTGTAGCAGAAAAGATTCAATACTTCTTTACCTGCTGCTTCCTCCCGTACCCTTTGACGAGTCAAGCGGTGATCCAGGAAAAGCCCGGTATCCAGATAGTCGGTCAGGTTCACCCGAAACTGTAAGCCATTTTCTTCCACTGTGAAAATGTGTTCTCTGCTATCCAGTTTTTCATATTGGCTGTCGCGGTGTGACATTTTTTTTCTTTCCCGCAGAAAAATGTTTGCCGGAATAACTCCCAATACCTCTGCCATACAATCCATGCTCATTTTTAACCACGCATCATGGTTTTCTTCATCCATTCCATGATGTCGAAGGTATTCAGCCACATACAAATGCTTACCATAAAATTCAATACAAAAGGGAAACTCGGGTAAATCATGATCATACACCCGATAACAGGTGACATTCATCCTTCTTGCCTGTCGACTTCGGTGACGGAACATTTTTTCCAACCGGTTGCGGAACATGAGAAGTTTACCCTGATCCAACATGCGATGAAATTTTTCTGCAGCCGGCAGTCGGGATGAAAAATCAGGAAAGAGCAGCCAGTGCGTTTTGTATCCTGGTCCATGCCTTATCAATATTTTCCATATTGTTGGCAAAAGAAAACCGAACACAGTTGGGCTCGCCGAAAGCATCTCCCATCACTGAGGATACATGAGCAGTATTAAGTAAATACATACTCAAGTCACCGGCTCCCTGAATAACTTCATCACCCGCTTTTTTACCATAATAGGCACTCACATCGGGGAATACATAGAAAGCCCCCTCAGGCTGAAAGCACTTAAAACCGGGTATTTGCTCTATCCATTCAAGGGTTCTGGCTCTTCTTTGTGTGAAAGCAGTTGTCATCTCCATAGACGGTGTCAAATCTCCTGTGAGGGCAGCTACTGCTGCCTTCTGGGTTATTGAGCAGGTGCCGCTGGTGAATTGACCCTGTATCTTTTCGCAGGCCTTGGCAATTGTAGCAGATGCTGCGATGTAACCAAGCCGCCAGCCGGTCATCGCAAAGCCCTTACTTAATCCATTGATCAGCACCACTCTTTCTTTCAGGTCTTCAAAAGAGGCAATACTTGCGTGTTTGCCTACAAAATTGATGTATTCATAAATTTCATCCGATAAAATGATGATGTTGGGATACTTTCTGAATACTTCCGCCAAGCCCTCCAGCTCCTGCATACTATACACGGCCCCGGATGGATTGCAGGGAGAAGAAAACATGAAAACACGGGTGGCAGGTGTGATGGCTGCCTCCAATTGAGCAGGCGTAATCTTGAAACTATCTTCCACCCTTGTTCTTACTGCTACCACTTTACCTCTCGCAATCTTTACCAATTCCGAATAAGTTACCCAAAAAGGTGTAGGTATAATCACTTCATCTCCTTCATCCACCAAAGCCAATATGGCATTGGCTAAACTTTGTTTAGCCCCCGTAGACGTAATGATATTCTCGGGTGCATAAGTCAGGTTGTTATCTCTTTGTAACTTAGTACATACTGCATCTCGTAAATCAGCAAAACCGGCAACAGGTGTATAGTGACTCCAGTTATCACGAATCGCCTGGATAGCAGCATCTTTAACATGCTGAGGCGTATCAAAATCGGGTTCGCCAAGACTAAGGTCAATTACATCAACGCCTTTCGCTCTAAGTTCACGACCGAGCTTGGCCATTTTGAGGGTTTCCGGTTCATTGAACCTATTCAATAAAGATGATAAATGCATGGGATTTAATAAGAGGCAATAAAATTGAGTTAAACAGGGCTAAGTTCGTGAAAACTATCCTAACATGTATTAGTTTAGTGGGTTAGTAATTCACATCGCAAGTTCATAAGTTTCTAATATGCACGATCCGATACCAGCCATTCGGGAATCGATTTCCGTTTTCGACATCTTTAAGATTGGAATAGGTCCCTCCAGTTCACATACCCTGGGTCCCTGGCGGGCTGCTCTCCAATTGTTGAAAACTATTCAAGAGGAAGGAAAGATCAACGAGGTTAAAGAACTGACGGTTTCACTCTATGGCTCATTGGCAAAAACCGGGAGAGGGCATGGAACAGATGTCGCTGTTATGTTGGGTCTCATAGGTGCAGACCCAGTACAATTTCCGGTTGATGAAGTAAATCCAACCATTCAAACTATAAGGACCCGCCATGTTTTGGAATTGAATGGAGAGCAGACGATCTCATTTGATCCTGCTCATCATATTATTTTTCACATGGAAGAATCCCTTCCGTTTCATCCCAACGGGATGCGGTTTTTAATCGTTTACCAAGACGGTTCTACCAGTAGCGCAACCTATTTCTCTATTGGAGGTGGATTTGTTGTGAAGGAAGGGCAGGAGCAACTACGCTCTTCCATTGATTTACCTTTTCCCATCGAAAGTGCCGAAGATTTACTGAGCCATTGCATGAAGGGCATGGCCATTCACGAGGTGGTGATGGAAAATGAATTGACCTGGCGTCCTGAAGCAGCAACGCGTGTTGGATTGTTCCGTATCTGGGAAGTGATGCAGGATTGTATCTACCGGGGTTGTCATACTTCAGGAGAACTGCCCGGGGGCTTGAAAGTGAATAGGAGAGCGCATGGATTGAATAGAAAATTATTGGGCTCCACAACTTATAATGGGAAAAAAGACTGGCTCCATGCCATTCGCAACGGCGGAACCGGATTTCAATACACATTGGATTGGGTAAGTTGTTTTGCCCTTGCTGTCAATGAAGAAAATGCTTCCTTTGGTCGTGTGGTGACGGCACCTACCAATGGTGCCGCGGGTGTTATACCGGCAGTACTTCAGTATTTTGTCTGTTTCTGTGGCGGTGAAACTGACGATCAGATTATCCGTTTTTTACTCACCGCTGCAGAAATTGGCAGTATTGTCAAGAAAGGTGCCACTATTTCTGCCGCCATGGGCGGATGCCAGGCGGAAATTGGTGTTTCATCTGCCATGGCTGCTGCCGCGCTAACTGAAGCAATGGGTGGAAGCCAGCGTCAGGCATTAATGGCTGCTGAAATTGCTATGGAACATCATCTCGGACTAACCTGCGACCCAATTGCCGGTTTGGTTCAGATACCCTGTATAGAAAGAAATACCATGGGCGCCATCAAAGCAATCACTGCCTCTCAACTCGCCTTGCAAAGTGCACCCGATTTTGCCATCGTGAGTCTTGATAAGGTGATTAAAACCATGTGGGATACAGCTCAGGATATGAGTAGCAAATACAAAGAAACTGCTGCCGGCGGACTAGCCGTGCATATTCCCATCAGTTTGCCTGAATGTTGATTAAAGGGTGCTGGCTTCTGCAGCATCAGTTACCTCATCAAATTCGCGAATCACATTGTAAAGCGTACCTCTCTCAATAGGTTTCCTGCCCGACTGCCGAATCAGTTGTACCAATTCTTCCGTGGTCATGCTCGGACTCTGCTCTTCACTTCCCGCCATGGAATAGATCTTCGTTGAATCATCAATGGTGCCATCGATATCATTCACACCAAAAGACAAGGTCATTCTTGCCTGCTCCCTTCCCAACATAGGCCAGTAGGCCTTCACATGAGGAAAGTTGTCTAAATATAAACGGGCAACCGCATACATCTTCAGGTCTTCAACAATGGTAGATTCTGCCACATGCTGCATATCATTGTCTTTATTCCTGAACTTCAGCGGAATGAATGTGTTGAAGCCACCGGTTTCATCTTGTAATTGTCTCAATCTTTCCATGTGGTCAATACGGTGCCAGTAAGATTCAATGTGTCCATACAACAGTGTTGCGTTGGAGTGCATTCCCAACTGATGAGCTGTGCGATGTATTTCCAGCCATCCATCGGCATTCACTTTATCGTCACAAATTTTTGTTCTGATCTCAGGATGAAAAATTTCGGCACCACCTCCGGGTAAAGAATCCAGGCCGGCTGCATGCGCCTGTTCCAATCCCTCCCGAACAGATAGCTTGGCCTTCCTAAACATATAGTCGAGTTCAACCGGTGTGAATGCTTTGATGTGCAGATCGGGTCGATGTGCTTTGATGGATTGTAATAACTCCAGAAAAAATGCCATGTTCATTTTCGGATGAACACCGCCTACAATGTGTACTTCCGTTACCGGTTTCCCATCATAACTCTTCACAATGTGCATCATTTGTTCAATGCTGAGTTCCCAACCTTCCTCTCTATGGGCATAACCCCGTGAGTAGGAACAGAAGGAACAATTGAACACACACACATTGGTGGGCTCGATATGAAAGTTGCGGTTGAAATAAGTTCGGTCCCCATGTTTTTGTTCGCGAACATAGTTGGCCAGCATTCCGAGAAATGAAAGTGAGCCCCTTTCAAACAAAACCAAACCTTCCTTTTCATTCAAACGTTCGCCCTGCAATATTTTGTTTCCAATACTTGCAAGTTCTGCATCTTGGGTATTCGATAACAAGGATAGGAGGGAAGAGGCGGATGACAACATACTGCATGTTTTGTTGCGCAAAATTACTCTCTTCCGGCGAGATGAGGGGAGAGTTCTTGCAAAAGAAATGTCAACAATTCTTAATGCAATAATTCACCCTCCCGATTAGAAGGCTTTTGTTCATGCTTGTAGCGGAATAGCAAGGGGAAGAAGATAGACAAAACAAGGGCATACCCTGCAAAACTAAACCAGATAGAGGGCCAGTCCCGCTGAACTTCATTGGTGACAGTATTGATTGTAGAAAAGTAATCTACTACCCAACCACTGATGGAGCCCCCTAAATAAGCGCCTATACCATTGGTCATGATCATGAAAAGTCCCTGTGCACTCGCACGAATGGATGAATCTGCTTCTTTCTCAACGAATAGGGAACCGGAGATATTGAAGAAGTCAAACGCCATACCATAAATGATCATGGAGAGTACCAGCCAGTGCAGACCATCGCCCGGATTGCCGATACCAAATAATCCAAACCGGAACACCCAGGCAATCATGCTCATGAGCATCACCCGCTTGATACCAAATCGTTGCAGAAAAAAGGGTATTGTCAATATAAACAACGTTTCAGAAATCTGTGATATTGACAATAATAGATTGGGATGTTTTACTCCAAAGGAGTCAGGGTAGCTTTGTTTGAAATCATCCAGAAAGGCACCTCCAAATGCATTGGTTATTTGCAGGGCAGCACCCAGCAAAAGAGAGAAGATGAAAAAAACCAACATCTTTTGCTGCTTGAGTAACACAAAAGCATCCAAACCAAGAGCTTGTACCCACGTTTTTTGTTGGCCTCCGGAGGAGGGGGGACAAGCAGGCATGGTAAAAGCATAGATTCCCAATACAATTCCTGAACCAGCACTTACATAAAGTTGGGCTGCACTTTTGGTGAGGTCGAGAAAATCAATCATCCACATAGCAACAATAAAACCTACCGTACCCCAAACGCGGATGGGAGGAAAGTCTTTGACCACCTCCAGGCCATTTTTTTGAAGAATACTATAGGAGACAGTATTGTTCATGGCGATGGTGGGCATGAATGCCATGGAGTTGAATAACATGATGAGGTAGAAAAGTGGGTACTGATCAACTGAATGGATGGTGGAAGCCCACAATAATAAAGCAGCCCCGATAAGGTGAAGTGCACCTAAAACTCTTTCAGCATTGAACCAGCGATCGGCAACAATTCCCATCAACGCCGGCATAAAAAGCGATGCAAGTCCCATTGTTCCATAAATAGCTCCAACCTGTCCGCCACTGAATTTTAATACCCCAATCAGATAACCTCCGAGGGAAATAAGCCAGGAACCCCAGACAAAGAATTCCAGAAAATTCATGACGATCAGACGAAAGCGTATAGACATACCGAAACAATTGAGGATGAATCAATGCGGTAAGTTAAGAAATAATAATTTAACCTCTCTGAAGGTTAAATTGAAAAGTCTACCGCAAAAAAAACGCCCCGGAGGGGCGTAAATTTATTTGAATCAGGTTATTAAAGGTGTGCCTGGATTTTTTTCTCTAACACAGATTTAGGCACAGCCCCAATCTGCTTGTCTACTACCTGTCCGCCTTTAATGAAAAGGATAGCAGGAATGGAGGTAATACCATAATTAACACTCAAACTCGGATTGTGGTCAACATTCACTTTGCCCACATTCACCTGGTCTTTGTATTGAACCGCCAACTCTTCAATTACCGGTCCGATAGCACGGCAAGGTCCGCACCACTCAGCCCAAAAGTCAACTACATTTAATTTATCACTTTCCAGCACCGCTGTCTGAAAATTTGCATCTGTTAATTCTAAAGCCATTGTATTTTTTTTAATGATGAACTATATCGGAAGATGTCAAATATACATCCAAAGGGTATTTCCTGCCCGTTTGACTTTTCCACCCCTGTGATTTAATGACAAGCCGTCGGCTGGGTTCCAACGACTGCAAATCTGTCTTATTGGCCATAG
>JBJTJJ010000340.1:0-1455 GCA_046095445.1 Sediminibacterium sp. | reverse complement strand
CCCAACTGCACCATCCCTATCAACGCTGTGATAGCGGCAAATGCAATATAGGTCCGCGGTCGGCGGAAAATCTTGAACAATTCAATTTGAAAAAGTGTCCACATGTTTTTTTCCGGCGGTTACCTGTAAAAAATAATCTTCGAGGGAGTGGAGTTGTTGCAGGGAAAGTACATCGATTTGCCACTGCACCAAATCTCTGTTCAGAGCAGGAATATCATTGCGGTTCATTTGCAATTTGATGCTGTTACCGGTAGATTCGCGCACATGAGCAGCCCAATTACTGGCAACCAATCGCTCTCGAGCGGCAGCTGTGTCATTGGTTTGTAATTCCACTATCGTTTTTGAAGGGTCGAACAACTCCGCTGCACTTCCTTCTACCAGTTTTTTACCCTTGTCGATGATCAGAACACGGGTAGCAACCTGTTCAATCTCACTAAGCAGGTGTGAGGAAATCAAAATTGTTTTTTTCTGTTCGCGGCTCAACCATAGCAATAGGTTGCGGATATCTGCAATTCCCTGTGGGTCGAGTCCATTGGTCGGTTCATCGAGCACAATCAGTTGGGGATTGTGTACTAGGGCTATACCAATGCCGAGGCGCTGTTTCATTCCCTGAGAAAAGGTTTTCACCTTGTCTTGCGCACGGGAGGCAAGTCCGACTTGCTCAAGTTGCTGCATGTATTGGGAGCGGCTCAGTTTCACACCGTTCAGGCGTGCGAACAAGCGAAGGTTATCATAGGCAGACAAATAGGGGTATACTTCAGGTTTTTCTATCACGGCACCTGTTTGTCTCAGTATCTCCTTGCGATGAGTGGCAAGTGGCAGATCAAAGATGCTGATTTCGCCGGCAGTCGGCTCGATTAAGGTCATTAGCATCCTAATGGTCGTACTCTTTCCTGCCCCGTTTTGACCTAAGAATCCGTACACGTCTCCTTTTTCAACTGTAAAGAAGAGTTGATTAACAGCTGTGAAACTGCCATATTGTTTGGAAAGTTGCTGAACGGAGATTATTGCCATGGCACTATAACAATGCGGGACAAAGGTAGTTGAATACAGCGCGAAAAAAATCTTAATTCTTCTTTCCAACTTCGAGATAGGCCTGGAGGGCTTTTACATAGGCGTCAAAAGCCTTGATTCCTTCCTCCGTAACCTTACAGGTCGTTTGAGGGTAATTGTTTACGAATTGTTTGCTCACCTCGATATAACCTACTTCCTTCAATTTTTGTACTTGCACGCTTAAATTACCCGCAGTTGATCCGGTCTTTTCTTTAATGAATGTAAATTCGGCCTCCTTCACACTGATGAGGAGACTCATGATAGCCAGTCTTAACTGAGAATGTAATATGGGGTCTAATCCATTAAACATGCAAGGCTCTTGATCTTTTATAGCGCTGATGGAGAATAATACCAGGAATCAACCAGCATGTAATAGCAGCTATAGCTTGCAGTAACATGTCA
>JBJTJJ010000339.1:0-3105 GCA_046095445.1 Sediminibacterium sp. | reverse complement strand
TATTCCCTTGTTCATCAAAACGATGTGTGCACTCTGCATAGCAATTTGTGCGGCATTTCCTACAGATATACCAATGGTAGCTTTTGCCAATGCCGGTGCATCATTGATGCCATCACCCACCATGGCTGTGGGTACTGCAGCATTCAAATTGGCAATTCGGTTGAGTTTTTGTTCCGGACTCTGCTCGCCATACCAGGTATCTATACCGAGTTGTTCAGCCAGTTGTTGACATTTGTAGTTCCTGTCACCACTTAGTAAGATGGTGGTATAGCCTGCCTGTTTCAATTGTTGAATTACAGCCGGTGCTTCCGGTCTTATTTCATCCGCCAGATCTATCCAACCCACCCAAATACCATTTTTGGTGATGTAGATGTTATGTGTATCATCAGTGGTCTGGTCTTTCACCAGTTCATAGGAACCTGCCAGGTATTCATCACCATTTTTATCGATACCCTTTACTCCAATTCCCTTCATTTCTTCGATGGTATTCCAGCGGAGCTCATCTTTCCCTTTCCATTCGCGGGTGATGGCCAATGCCAGCGGATGATTGGAATATTTTTCCAGTGAGTAAGCCCATTTTTTCAGGAGCAGCTGTCTTTCCTCTTCTGATGGGATTTCCTGGTTGTTGGTCAGTTGTCGAAACCCATCTTCCCGTGCTTCGAATTGTCGAATGACAAAGCCGCCGGTGGTAAGGGTTCCGGTCTTATCAAATACGATCTGGCGCAGATGTCTGAACAGTTCCATGCTGGCAGCATTTTTCACCAATACGCCATTGCGGGCTGCTCTTCCCAAGCCAGCAGCAACGGCAGCCGGCGTGGCGAGTCCCATAGCACAGGGACAAGAAATGACCAAAACAGCGATGCCTCTTAACAGTGCATTACCAAAGCTAAGGTCAGCCAACCAGAAGTTGATTGCCCAGGTAAGCAATGCGATTACGATAACGAGTGGTACAAAGAGTGAGCTAATCTTATCTGCGAGTAATTGTATGGGGGGCTTATTGGTCTGAGCGTCTTTCACCAACCGCAAAATTTGTGACAAGACAGTTGCATTTCCGGTGGCGGTTACATACGCTTTCAGGGTGCCATTCACTACCACACTTCCTCCTATCAGCAAATCATTCATTTTCTTTTGAACGGGCAAGCTTTCACCGCTGATCAACGATTCATCGATACCGGCATCTCCCCAAAGAATTTTTGCGTCGGCGGGAACTTTCTCTCCAGATTTGATCAGCAGCAGATCACCTGTTTTTAACTGACTGCTTTCCACCGGAAAAATATGTTCCTGGTGTTGGTCATCGAAGGCAATCATGTTGGCCATGATCTTCTCTTCCTTTGCCAGTTCTTTCAGTGCACGCTGTGTTGATTCAACTGATTTGTCTTCCAACCAATACCCGAGGAAAACAAGGGTAAGTATGGTTGCAGTGGTTTCATAAAATTGAAATTCGGGTCCTTTGTTGGCAAGTGTACCATAGAGACTATAACCGAAGGCCGCCAATGCACCGAGTGCAATGAGTACATTCATGTTGGGAATTCCCTTGGTTAAAGAATTCCAGGCACTCCTTCCAAAAAAGTTCATACCTACAACGAGCACCGGTAGTGTAAGCAGACACTGTACATAGGGATTCATCAACCAGTGAATGTGCAGTCCCGGAATCATGTGCAGCATGAGCGGCAGCGTAAAAACGGCACAGAATAAAAATCGGTGTAAGTGATTCTTCAGTTGAAAACGGGAAGTTTTTTCTGTGTTTTCCTGTCCATTTAATACCTGATAGCCGAGTGATTTGATGCCACGCACCAATTCTTCCTGTGGAATGTGTTGACTATTGTCGAAGCTTACATCGCCGCCGATAAAGTTCACACGCACTTCCGCCAACCCCTTTTTTTCCAAATAATCCTGAATGGTCAGCGCACAGTTGGTGCAACTCATCCCACCTACTTTCCAATTCACTTTTTCCATATATGCATGTTGCTGCAAAGGTTTGTAGCAGATTACAAAGTTACGAAAATCAGTCCGGCTCTATCTTGAATGGCTTGTGTTAAAACAGTCTGCAGCCTTTATCTTTGGGGCATGGACAAGGTATTTGACTTTGAGCAGTTGCAGCGGGTGGCAGAGCAATTGTGGGAAGAAGGGAGGAGCCATAGAATATGGGCCATACATGGCGATATGGGTGCCGGGAAAACCACGCTCGTTATTCAGTTGTGTCGATTGCTGGGTGTTGACCATCCGGCGGGGAGTCCGACCTTTTCTATCATCAACGAGTACAGGTTACCCAATGGGGAAGTATTGTGCCACATGGATTGGTTCAGGTTGCGCGACAGGGAGGAAGCTATTCAGGCGGGGGTGGAAGATCGGTTCTTGGGGGATGATCGCTGCTGGATAGAGTGGCCGGAGCGGGCGGAAGATCTTTTGCCAGAGGACACTTTTCATGTTTATCTGACGGTGGTAGATGCGACAACCAGGCAATTGAAAACTATGTGATTAACACCGGTGGATTCATTTAGGTATCCAGTGTGCTGCATTTGAGGTATATTTATACGCTTCTCTAAATAATTCTTTTTCACATGGCTTCGAAATCATCAACAAGATCATCATTCCAATATGAGCCTCAGGAAGAGGTTTTAGATATTAAAGCCCAGGGTACCAAATTACACATCGGGATACCTAAGGAGACAGCATTCCAGGAGAACAGAATTGCACTCACTCCGGATGCAGTGGGGGTATTGGTGATGAATGGGAACCGGGTAAGTGTTGAGCACAATGCCGGTGAAGCAAGCCATTTTTCCGACCATGATTATGCTGAAGCCGGAGCTACCATTGTTTATGAACGGGAGGAAGTTTTTCGGTGCCCTATTCTCGTTAAGAGTGCCCCCCCTGTAGAGGAGGACATGCCGCTGCTTCAAATGAACCAGACCATTATTTCTCCGGTTCACTTTTCTGCCTTGAAGAAGGAACTAATCACACAGATGATGGAAAAGCGGGTGACCGCCTTGAGTTTTGAAAATTTTAAAGACGAAAGTGGCACTTATCCCATTGTTCGCAGCATGAGTGAAATTGCGGGAAGTGCGGTGATGTTGATCGCAGGTCAATACCTCAGCAGTTTCAATC
>JBJTJJ010000338.1:0-1209 GCA_046095445.1 Sediminibacterium sp. | reverse complement strand
ACTGAGTACAGAAGTGATATCAATGAGCAGATTGGTGCTTCTGCAGAGGGATTCGCATCACAGGATTTCAGAACCGTTAACTCCGCTGCAACGCCGTTGGGTGCTACAGGTTTCTGGACCGGCAATAAAATCTTCTCCATCTTCGGTCGCTTGGGTTATGATTATGACAGACGCTACAGTGTTACTTTCTCTGTACGTCGTGATGGTTCTTCCAGATTTGGTTCCAACAACCGCTTTGCTACTTTCCCTTCAGTACAGGTGGGTTGGAATGTTACCAATGAGAAATTCATGGAGCGCTCCAGCAATTGGCTGAGCAACTTGAAACTCCGTTATTCCTGGGGTCAGTCCGGTAACGACCAGATCGGTAACTTCGATGCCCTCGGTTTATTTGGAAGCGGTCGTCAATATAGCAGTATTCCAGCTATCAATTTCAGCCAACTTTCAAGTCCAGACTTACGTTGGGAATCAAGAACGGAGAATAACTATGGTATCGATCTGGGATTATTCAAAGATCGCATCACAGCCAGTGTAGATGTATACAATCGTGTCAATTCAAAACTTTTATTGAATAGAGCTCTTTACCTGTCTACCGGATTTTCGTCATTTACTGATAACGTTGGTGAAGTAGTCAATGAAGGTGTGGAAGCCAACCTGGGTATCAAATTCATTGATAAGACCTTCAAGTGGAGAACTAATTTCATCTTCGCTTACAACAAAAACTATATCTCGAAATTGTATGACGGTCTGGAAGTACTTCCCGGCAATAACGCCATTCGCATAGGAGCTCCACTGGGATCTTTCTTCGTAGCTAACTATGCGGGTGTTAACCCTGCTACCGGTCGCGCTATGTGGTACAAGGCAGATGGTAGTCTTACCTATACCCCATTGACTCCTGCTGATCAGCGCTTGTCCGGTCAAACTATTCCGGTTTACAATGGTGGTTTTGAGAATATTTTCTCCCACAAGAATTGGGAATTGAGCTTGTTCTTTAACTATGAATATGGTCGTACGGTAAGTGACGGCCAGGTAAACTTCATGTCAGAGATTGGTGGACGCGCATTCAATGCTTTGAAAGGGATTTATGATGCTCTTTGGAAAACACCCGGCCAAATCACCAGTGTTCCTAGACCTTTTAATGGAAATACAGATTTTGCCAGCTCCGGTCGTTTTACAGGCCAACGTTATTTGTTCAAGGCAGACTATATTCGC
>JBJTJJ010000337.1:0-1690 GCA_046095445.1 Sediminibacterium sp. | reverse complement strand
AAAGAATCTACCTGTTTTTATTAATTGTAGTTCAGTCGCATGCTTATTGATCAATTCCCCGTATAGGTTAAAAATAAATATAGAGGATACTGCGTTGATTCCTGATTGGATAGAAGAAACGACAGAAAAAATCAAGACTCCATAGACTATACCTGCCCCGCCGGCAGGTATAAGCCTGTCTACTACATAGATAAAAGCACCATCTGGTGATGGAAGATTCGGTTCCAAAGCATAGGCGATTAATCCGGGGAAAACATCTGCGAATGGAATAATAATCCAAAGCAATCCGGCGAAAATAATTCCCATTTTTGCATGCCATTCATTTTTTGCACCTAAAGTTGTTTGATTGATATGCTGATTGGTACAATAATACCAGACATTGGTTGAGAACATTAGAACAAGAATGGCAGTCCAGGGAACATCCGGATCGTCAACAGGTTTGATAAGATTTGCCCGTGGTCCGGTTCCGATGATGGTTTCCCAACCTCCGGGAACTGTAAATAATCCAATGATGAAGATGGTGATCCCGGTTCCGATAAGCATAAGTGCCTGCATTACGTTTGTCCATGCAATTGAAGCCATGCCGCCATAAATGACAAAAAATCCGACAATTGATATAATGAGTCCGATACACAAATACATATTAATTCCCAAGATGCCACTCATAGCATATGCTCCTGTATACAAGACCCCTGCAAGATTGATGAAAACATATATGAGGATTGAAATGAAAGCAAAAAGCAGTTTGACTTTTGAGTTGAAACGTTTCTCTAGAAATTCAGGAATAGTCACAATTCTGTTTTTCAGATAGTAGGGTATAAAAAAAACGACCATTACCATAATAGGAATTGCATTTCCCCATTCCCAATTGGCTATAACCATACCCCTGCTGTATACAGAACCGACTGTTCCAATAAACTGCTCACTGCTTGCCCCTGCAGCTACATAGGAAAATCCGATAAGGAACCAGGACAATTTGTTTTGCTGAAGAAAGAAATCAGCTGCATTGCTTTTGCGTTTTCTTCCAGCAACCAATCCAATAATGCAGAACAAAAGGAAGTAAATACTAAAAGTGAGGATATCAATATTTTTCATTTAGTTCTTTTAACTTATAAATTACTGAATTATTCCACAATGTAAGTATCCCTAAAAAGCAGACAGCTTACAAGTTGAGTGCAATTCTTAATTCGCCACCCATTTTTTTTGGTGCAAATAAAAAAGCAGCTACGAGATGAAACTCATAGCTACTTGATTTTCAGCTCCCTTACTGACGAAAGATGCAGCTATAATAATATGACTGTGTATAACATCATTTCTTGTGAATTGCCCCGCAGATGTTGCGCATCCGTGCCGCATACCTTCTCCGTGATGGTTCCCATCGGGGACCAGCATCTGTGGCACCGTGCAGGATATTGCGGACGCTGAATTACGAGGTATCCTCAATGCTTCAATCCTTCCGGCACGGTCAACAGGATAATAATAGCCCGGATAAAAAATGCCGGCAACACTGTCAGGCTGATTGTTTCCGGTGTGCAGATAACCCCAGGTATTTCTCCTCAAAAGAGCCATAAAAGGCCATTTGCAATAGTTGTATTGTGGTTGATATTATTTTCCAAGGACGGATTGTTCTCTTTTGTGGAGTTGCTCAACGGTGCATACAAGCTGGCCCTTGATGTGGTGGGCGCAAGCC
>JBJTJJ010000336.1:0-1472 GCA_046095445.1 Sediminibacterium sp. | reverse complement strand
TTTATGCACGGGAATACGGCAACGAGATGGACACTGCTCTCTTCCGTTCCGGAAAAGATTTTATGAGTGGTTTCCGTCAGGACCCTTATCAGCGCTGGCGCCCCTTTACTGCCCGCAACAAAGAATCATTGATACAGGCCGAACCTATTTTTACTGCAGAACAAAACAATGGTAGCCGGGGTAATTTTTTACAATCCAGTTCGGGCGTGAATGTTTGGGCCTATGGCGGAAAAAGATGGGGCTTTCAGTTTTCCTATCATGACATTACCGAAGCCGGTACGGGATTAGATTCAACGCGACAATTTACTCCCAACAGCGGATTCGTTTTAAAAGTAACCAACACTCCCCGCCGCATCAACTATTCCCGCATCCGCGGAAGTGTTTCCTATGCATTTAAAAATGGATCCGTTGCTGTAGGCATAGACCAGCAACTCTGGGGCTACAGTCAATCCGGACGCATTGTCCTTTCCGACAAGGCCCCTGCTAATCCTTACCTGCGGCTGGATTATCGGCCGTTTCATTGGCTGAGTTTTCACTATTCCAACCTCTGGTTGAATTCCAATCTGGTGGATTCCGTCAGAACCTATGGCACCGGCAATACCGTCTATGGCGGAGAACGCATCCGTTATATTCCCAAGTTCATGGCGACCCACAGCATCAGCATACAATTCAACAAACACCTCACCTTCACAGCAGGAGAATCGATTGTGTATAGTGACCGTTTGGATGTGGGCTACCTGATACCGGTGAACTTCTTCAAGATCTACGATAACATTGTCAACGGGGGAAATATTCTCGCCGGCTCCAACGGACAATTGTTCTTCCAGCTCAGCAGCCGCAACCAACTTCCCAAGACACATCTGTTTAGTACATTATTCATCGATGAGATCCGCACCAGCACCATGTTCAACAGGAACAAAAGCCGCAACCAACTGGGCTTTACTTTTGGCGCCAGTATTACCGATGTGGTTGTTCCCTACTTAACGCTTTCCGCAGAATATACCCGTGTCAATCCATTTGTGTACAATAACCTGATTCCTGCCCAGAATTACAACAACCATGGCTATAGTATGGGGGACTGGATGGGCAATAATTTCGATCGCGTTTTTGTAGGGTTGCGGTACACACCGCTTCCCCGACTCAAGTGCCAGTTGAATTACCAATTCATTCGCAAGGGAGGTGCCGGAACGGTGGAGCAACAATATTTCCAGCAACCCCAACCCGCTTTTTTGTTCAATCCCCAATTCAACCGCAGGGAGCTTTCTTTCCGCTGCACCTATGAGTTGATCAATAACCTGCAGCTCTGGGGCTTTTTCAACGACAGAAAGCAGGAGGCCCTGCCTTCCGGCACCTTTACCACCATCCGCGAGGCGGGTATTGGCTTCAGCTACGGACTGTAAGTCCAAAATGCCGTTTTTCCACTGTTTATAGGGAAAATTGTGGATATTTGTTCCTACCAATTTCCTCTCATG
>JBJTJJ010000335.1:0-1229 GCA_046095445.1 Sediminibacterium sp. | reverse complement strand
GAACATTCCCGATAAGCCCGAATCACGCCATGAATTTTAACCAATTGAATTGACGCTTCGCCTTACCTTTGACGCGAACAAATCAATGGACAAAATTTTTTGCTATGGAATACAGGATTGAAAAAGATACCATGGGAACTGTGCAGGTTCCTGCCCATGTTTACTGGGGAGCCCAGACACAACGCAGCATTGAAAATTTTAAAATAGCACAAGACATCAACCGCATGCCGCGGGAAATCATTGAAGCATTTGCTTATCTGAAAAAAGCTGCTGCCATCACTAACTTTAAAGCGGGTATTTTGCCCAAAGAAAAATCAGACCTGATCAGTCAGGTTTGTGATGAAATTGTAACCGGACATCTCAACGACCAATTTCCGCTGGTAGTGTGGCAGACAGGCAGTGGTACCCAAAGCAACATGAATGTAAATGAAGTGATTGCTTATCGCGGACATGTAATCAAAGGGGGTGCGCTTACAGATGCAGAAAAATTTCTGCACCCCAATGATGACGTGAACAAATCACAATCATCGAATGATACTTTTCCGACTGCGATGCACATTGCTGCCTATAAGGTGTTGATTGAAAATACTTTGCCGGGAATACAGGCATTGAGAGATACACTGGCACAAAAAAGCAAGGAGTTCATGCACATCGTGAAGATCGGCAGAACCCACTTCATGGATGCAACACCCCTTACACTCGGACAAGAACTCAGTGGTTATGTGGCCCAATTAGACCACGGTATGAAAGCCATCCGCAATACACTTGCTCACCTGAGTGAACTGGCATTGGGTGGAACAGCCGTAGGTACCGGCATCAATACACCCCCCGGATACGATGTGAATGTAGCCGGACACATTGCCCGCCTCACCGGATTCCCGTTTGTTACTGCTGCGAATAAATTCGAATCACTGGCTGCACATGATGCCATCGTGGAAGCACACGGTGCATTGAAGACAGTGGCTGTTAGTCTGATGAAGATTGCCAACGATATCCGCATGCTTTCTTCCGGACCGCGCAGCGGGATCGGCGAACTCTTCATCCCCGATAATGAGCCGGGATCTTCGATCATGCCGGGCAAAGTGAACCCCACCCAATGTGAAGCACTCACCATGATTGCAGCACAGGTATTGGGTAATGATGTAGCCATCAACATCGGCGGCGCCACCGGACATTTTGAGCTCAATGTATTCAAACCAGTGATGATTTATAACTTCCTGCACAGTGCC
>JBJTJJ010000334.1:0-5305 GCA_046095445.1 Sediminibacterium sp. | reverse complement strand
GATATGAAGCGGTCACCCTTACGCAGGCAACCAATTCCCGATCCTTTCCCCGCACCCACACCTGAAGCCAGAACTAACCGATGGGCACCACAGGAAAATGATACCGCAGCTCGCCAGGCGTTCACACTACCCAATCGCTTCACCCAACAAGAAGAAGTGGAGGAAGAGGAAGAAGTAAGACCCGGCTTCTTCGCCCGGATGAAAGCAGGTATCAGTGGAATCTTCCGACGCAATAGAGAGGAAGTAGAAGTTACCACTGTAGAAGAACAAATACCTGAAGAAGAAACCGCAGGCGGTATTGGTGGAATTTTTTCCAAAGCAAGCGCCAAGTTCGAAGAGATCAAAAGCAATGAACTGGAGGCAACTGCCGAAGAAAAGAAAGACTTCTGGTGGATTTATAGCATATTCCTGGGTTCAGTGGCTACCCTGGCACTAATTTTCCGTCTGTTCTAACCCACATTCCTTTCGTACTTTTGGGGCAGTATGCCTATGACCGGTACTTCATCACCTTGCCTTTGTTGCGGAAATTCAACACTATCAACTGTATTCACTGTTACAGATCATTCTGTATCAGGTGAGCAATTTCCAATGTTGGAATGCAGTGCCTGTGGGTTTCGCATCACCGGTAATGCGCCCGATGCCGCACACATAGGTCCCTATTATGTTTCAGAAGATTATATCTCCCATACTAATACCAATCGTGGTTTAATTAATCAGCTGTATCAATGGGCGCGCGTTTTCACCTTACGGCAGAAAAAAAAGTTGATTACAACCATCACAAGAAAATCAACAGGTAATCTGTTGGAAGTGGGCGCAGGCACCGGTTATTTTGCAGCGACCATGCAAAAAGCAGGTTGGCAAGTAACCGCACTCGAACCTGATGCCGGTGCAAGGGAAATTGCCCGTCAAAGAGCCGGCTTGCAATTACTTCCCTCCGAACACTTATTCGAATTACCTTCCAACCAATTTGATGTTATCACCTTATGGCATGTACTGGAACATGTTCACGAACTTTCTGCCTACCTGCAAAATTTCCATCGCCTGCTGCGCCAAGACGGACATCTAATCATTGCAGTACCTAATTACACCTCCCCGGATGCCCAACATTATGGGGCACATTGGGCCGCATACGATGTACCCCGCCATCTTTATCATTTTTCTCCTGATGCCATGCACAAACTGTTAGCTGCTCATCGCCTGGAAGTAATTGCTGTTCGGCCCATGTGGCTGGATGCTTTTTATGTTTCCCTCTTAAGCGAGAAATATGCCAAAGGCAGTAACAACAATATCTCGGGATTTCTGCAAGGTGCACTGTCTAATGTTAGGGCACTGATGAAAGGAAAGAATACCAGTTCACTGATTTATATCGCCCGCCCGATTGGTTAGATTACTGAAACCGAACTTCAAAGAGTGCCGGCCAATATTTTCCCGTAATAAAGAAAGTCTTTTTCTCCGGGTGATAAGCAATGCCATTCAAAACATCTGATTTGCTGGCAGGTGCAACATTGTTCTTCCCCATAATGCCTGATAAATCTGCACGGGCAACGACCGATCCTTTAGCAGGATCTATCTTTAGTATTTGATCGGTCAGGTATTTGTTGGCATAAATAAACCCGTCGACCCATTCCAATTCATTGAGATTTTCTACATACCCATTGTTATCTGAGACACCCAGGGTTCTCACGATAGAAAAGTTAGCGGGATTGACATAATAAAGATTACTACCTCCTGTGCTGATAATTAAATTCGTTCCGTCTGTCGTGATACCCCAGCCCTCGTAAGGCCAGTCATACACTTCAGGTAGCCGCTTGAATTGAAGATCATATACCAGCACCTTATGCTCCCGCCAGGTCAATTGATATACTTTGTTGTTAAGAATAGTAATGCCTTCTCCAAAGTATTCCGGCGCCAATGCAATCTGCTGCAGCGCCTTTCCAGTTTTGACATCCACTCTCTTCAACTTACTCTCTTTGTACATACCCGTGCCTTCATACAACTCATTCTTATGGAATAGTAATCCCTCGGTAAATGAGGAAGTGTCATGCGGGAAAACATTGATCACGGTATAGGACATAGTTTGTACCTGGGCATCAGGAGGAATGATTGGTTCGGGACCTGTGGATGAAGTATTGCCATCGCAGGCAGCCAGCAGGAGCAGTAAAAAATAAATGCCAGTTTTTTTCATTGGACTAAGTTTAGACGTTGAACCTGAAATGCATCACGTCTCCATCCTTCACAATATACTCTTTGCCTTCAATGCGCAGTTTACCATTTTCACGGCAGGCAGCTTCACTGCCATACTTGATGAAATCTTCATAGGCAATCACTTCTGCCTTGATGAATCCCTTTTCAAAATCTGTGTGGATCACACTTGCCGCCTGCGGAGCTTTCCATCCCTCCTTGATGGTCCATGCGCGTACTTCCTGTTCACCTGCCGTAAAATAAGTTTCGAGGTTCAACAATTGATAGGCCGATTGAATAAGTCGATGTAATGCCGGCTCCTTCATGCCATATTCTTCCATGAACATTTTTCTGTCATCCTCCTGATCCATCTCTGCAATCTGAGCTTCGATGTTGTTGCACATCACAATCATTTCAGCACCTTCCGCCGCTGCAGCGGCCGCCAACGCTTTTGAATACTCATTGCCCGTGTGCATGCTTGCCTCATCGACATTGGCTACATATAAAACCGGCTTATCCGTCAACAGGAACAAATCAGCAATTGCCGGCTTTTCCTCTTTGGTAAGTCCAAGGGTGTGAATGTTCTTGCCCTGTTCAAGATGCGTTTTACATCTTCCTACAATATCAAACTCAGCTTTTGCCTTGGTATCTGTTCCTACACGGGCCATCTTTTCCAGCCGTTGCCATTTTTTCTCTACGCTATCCAGGTCTTTGAGTTGTAATTCTGTTTCAATGATCTCTTTATCTCCTACCGGATTGATTTTGCCCTCTTCCCTGAGAACATTCTCATCTTCAAAACAACGAATCACATGTATGATGGCATCTACCTCGCGGATGTTCCCTAAAAATTTATTACCCAATCCCTCTCCCTTGCTGGCACCTTTCACTAAACCTGCTATGTCAACAATCTCCAATTGGGTGGGTACAATGCGTTGTGGATTTACCAGTTTGGCCAATTGCTGCAATCGCTCATCGGGCACATCTACCAGTCCGACATTCGGTTCAATGGTGCAAAAACGGTAATTGCTTGCCTGTGCTTTTGCACTGTTGCTGACTGCATTGAAAAGGGTTGATTTCCCCACATTCGGTAATCCTACTATTCCTGCCTGTAATGCCATGTTGCTTGCTTTGCGGGACAAATGCCCCTTTTTCAGGGTGCAAATATAGTTGGTTTATTCCTAGGGTGAATCGAATTCACAGCCGTATCGGTTTCTATCAGCGGAATTCACTATTTTCAAACCACAATTTGACGTATGGCACTGAATTATGTATGGATATTCTTTTTTATCATAGGTCTCATAATCGCCCTGGTAAAGCTCATCGTTTTTCAGGATTATGATATATTCAGAAAAATTGTGGAGGGAATTTTCGATGCGTCGAAGTCATCCGTGATGGATATAGCCCTGCCACTAACAGGTGTGATGGTATTTTTTATGGGCTTAATGAACATCGGGGAAAAAGCAGGTGCCATTAACTTATTGGCCAGATGGCTCAATCCCTTTATGAAGCGTCTATTTCCGGAAGTGCCTGACCGTCATCCGGCGATGGGACAAATGGTGATGAATTTTAGTGCGAACATGTTGGGACTGGACAATGCAGCCACCCCATTTGGTTTGAAAGCAATGGAGAGTTTGCAAACACTCAACCCGAACAAGGAAACCGCTTCTAATGCACAGATCATGTTCCTGGTATTGCATACCAGCGGCTTAACGCTCATACCACTTTCAATCATCGCCTATCGTGCCGGAGCAGGCAGTACCAATCCCACCGGTGTTTTTGTTCCATTGATGATTGCTACAGTAACTGCCACCATCGCCAGTATCATTGTTACCGCCATTTATCAGCGATTGCGTTTCGACTGGGTGATGATTGCCTGGCTTACAGCATTGATCAGCGGTGTTTTGTTGTTTGCTGCATTCATCTATCAACTTCCTTCTATCAAAGATGCACCCCAGGCTGGTTTGTTTACCAAAGAAACATTCAGCAACGTGCTGGGCAATTTGATTCTTTTTTTAGTCATCTGTGCTTTCATCATTGGTGGCCTCCTCAAAAAAGTGCATGTGTTTGATGCCTTTATTGAAGGAGCGCAGCAGGGATGGCAGGTCATCATCAAGATCATTCCTTACCTGGTAGGTATTATCGTTGGAATCAGGGTATTCAGAGAATCGGGAGGTCTGGATGCAATCATTCAAGGCATTTCATGGGTCTTCAATAATCTGGGCATCAACAACGAGTTCGTTCCATCATTGCCCGTTGCCATCATGCGTCCTTTCAGTGGGGGCGGTGGTCGCGGACTGATGCTCGATGTTTTTAAGAACTATGGTGTAGATAGTTTCCTGGGTAACCTGGCATCTATTTTTCAGGGAAGTGCAGACAGCACTTTTTATATCATTGCCTTGTATTTTGGCAGCGTAGGTATTAAGAAAGTAAGATATGCTATCTGGGCCGGCATGCTCGCTGATCTGATCGGTGTTATTTCAGCCATCTTCATTGCCTATCTGTTTTTCAAGTAATCAACGATTCACTTCTATATCACGAAAGGTCAATATTACATTGTCTTTGTCCCGATAGATGATGCGGTATTTGCCGGGTTGTAAGAACAGGTAATAGTTGCCATCTGCTGATAACTGATACGTTTGATCGGCAGGAATACAATTCCCAGGCCTTCTCTTTTGTATTTCCTCCAAATAAAATGCTTGTGCCAGCCAGGATTTTGGATGTGCTGCGGGTAAGGCGATAGCTTTTTTCTTGCCATTGAATCCTGACCACACAGGTCGCTGGTTATTGTAGGAAGGCACAGGATGCCATACCAGAGCGGAATAATACGGATCATTCCAAAGTAAGGGCTGACCATTTTGCAGCGGAACAGTAGGTCGGTTCACCGGCTTTTGATAGGACATTAATTCATACAGGAAAGCACCTGCAGCATTGATGCTACCGGAACTGAGGGTACACTGATCTATGCTTAAACAGGGCTCTCCGATCCAGGAGGAGAGATAGAGTGAAAAAGGTTGTACCTGCTTTCCATCAGTAGCTAAATTCGTTTCGGGTTGAGTGATGACCAATAATTTTTCATCACCAGGTATCTTCTTGAAATAGTTTCCCAAAATAATCGCTTGCTGCT
>JBJTJJ010000333.1:0-6321 GCA_046095445.1 Sediminibacterium sp. | reverse complement strand
ATATCGTATTTGTATTACGTTTTGTATCAACTAAAGCATCCGGCACTTATATCGAATATCTTTTTTGAAGCAGTAATCACTATCTTAGCCGCTAAAGAAACTTAGATAGGATTATACTATGTCTTTCTTCAAGTGGCTGATACAGATTATTTACTGTCTCTATGCATTTTTCATTTTTGCGTTGCTCACGCTCATGGCGTTCCCGCTTGTAATGATCTCATTGCTATTTGGCTATTTCAAAGGCGGAAATATGATTTATGAAATCTGTCGCTATTGGGCAGCTACCTGGTTTATACTCATCGGGGTTCGGCATCAAATGGTGTATGAGCATCCACACGATACCGGAAAGCAATGGGTATTCGTAGCCAACCATATCTCCTACATGGATATTCCTCCGATTGTTTTGATGGCACCACAACCTATTCGCGTACTGGGCAAATTTGAAAGCAGCCGCATACCAATTTTCGGATGGATCTATCGGGCTGCCGTTATTATGGTGGATCGTAGTAATCCGGAAACGAGAGCTCAAAGCTTTAGAGAACTGAAAACCGCACTGAAAAATGGGCTTTCTATTTTTCTTTTTCCGGAAGGCACTTTCAATATGCAAGAAGATAAGCCGCTGAAATCATTTTTTGACGGAGCATTCCGCCTTGCCATCGAAACCCAGACACCCATTAAACCCATGATCTTGCCCGATACCCTCGACCGATTGCATTTTCGGAGTTTATTCTCCCTTACTCCGGGTCGTTGCCGGGTAGTTTTTCTGGAAGAAGTACCCGTTGAAGGCATGGATATCACACAATTATCGGTTCTTAAAGAAAAAGTTTATCAGATAATGGACCAGGCCCTGCGGCGGTATCGTCATTACCCTTCGGCATAATCAGTACATTTGACTAAATTATGTTGTTGTGCTGGTTGAAGTGATTATCCCACTTGCGTTGAGAAAAAACTATACCTGGTCAGTGCCTCCTGTACTGGAAGGAAAAGTTATTACCGGGGTTCGGGTAGAAGTGATGTTAGGGAAAACCAAACATTACGCCGGCATTGTTAAGCGCATTGTATCTGATGAACAAATAGACTACACACCCAAAGACATTGTTCAGGTACTGGACGAGGAGCCCATTGTAAGTTCCCTTCAATTGCAATGGTGGGAATGGATGGCATCTTACTACCTCTGCACGGAAGGAGAAGTGATGCAGGCAGCTATTCCGGCCAACCTGAAATTGAGCAGTGAAAGCATTCTTTGCTGGAATGAAATGGCGCCTAATCCGGATACCAGTTTGAGTGAACAGGAATACTTGCTGGCAGAGGCGCTGGAATTGAGAAAATCACTGAAGATTGCTGAAATACAGGAGTTACTTGATATTACCAATGTGTATCGGGTGATCCGGCAACTGATCGATAAAGACTATGCTTTTATCTGGGAGGAAATGAAAGAGAAATACCAACCCAAACAGGTTGCCTATATTTTACTTCATCCATCTTATCGTGCTGAATCCTCATTGGAAAAATTATTGAATAGCTGGGGAAAGTCTAGTCCGAAACAACTGGATCTATTACTCGCATTTATTCACTTACAACAAACAGAAGGTGAGGTAACTCGTTCAGCTTTGCTGGAAAAGTCAGGTGCTTCCGCTGCGCAACTCAAAGCATTACTCGATAATGGAATTTTATTACAGGAAAAAAGAAATGAGGATAGAATACCGGCAGGACCCAAAAAAATTTCACTTCCCTTCACCCTTTCGTCAGCACAACAAAATGCTTTACAACAAATACATAGTGCCTGGCAGGAAAACAAAGTTTGTCTTCTTCATGGTGTCACTTCCAGCGGAAAAACAGAAATCTACACTTCTCTGATTCCATCCTTATTGGAACAAGGAAAACAGATTTTGTACATGCTACCGGAGATTGCCCTTACCGCACAGATCATTCGCCGGCTGCAACAGTCACTGGGCGGTTATGTATGCGTGTATCATTCCCGTTTCAATGCCAATGAACGTGTTGAAATATGGAACCGTGTTAAATCAGGAGAACCTATTGTAGTATTGGGTGCTCGGTCTGCGCTGATGCTTCCTTTCCATCAATTGGAACTCATCATTTGTGATGAAGAACATGATGCCTCTTACAAACAACAGGACCCTGCCCCCCGATACCATGCTCGTGATGCAGCCATCTATCTCGCCCAACTATGCGGTGCCAAAGTTTTATTGGGTAGCGCCACCCCTTCACTGGAAAGTTATACGAATGCCCTACAAAAAAAGTATGGACTGGTGATCTTGAGTGAACGCTATAAAAATATAGAATTGCCTCCTATACAAATCATTGATAACAGGAGAATGGAGAAATCAACACCCGAAGACCGGATTATATCTCCCGCACTTCGTTCAGCAATTGCGGACAAATTATCCAAAGCTGAGCAGGTGATTTTATTTCAAAACAGGAGGGGGTATGATCCCTATCAAATATGTCAAACATGTGGATGGATACCTGGGTGTCGTGACTGTAATGTTAGTCTCACCTACCATAAGTTCAAACATCGGCTTATCTGTCATTATTGCGGGCAAGAATATGCACCTGTTACTGTCTGCAATGCTTGTGGTATGCATGATTTTTCGAAAAGGAATTTCGGGACAGAAAAAATAGAAGAAATTATCACTGAACTTTTTCCTAAGGCAAGGGTAGCGCGCATGGATCAGGACGCAGTGAAAGGGAAACACCAACATGATAACCTGATACAGCAATTTGAGCAGCATCAATTAGATATCCTGATAGGCACACAGATGGTTGTAAAGGGATTGCATTTTGATAAAGTAAATCTGGTAGGCATACTGGATGCAGATGCATTGTTACAATTTGCAGACTTCCGTGTCAATGAGCGTGCATTTCAATTGATTGAACAAGTGAGCGGTCGTGCCGGGAGAACTGCAGGGGAAGGAATGGTGTTGATACAGGCAGGACAAATTCATCATCCGGTACTCAAGTATGCTCAACAACATGATTATGTTGGTCTATATCAAGATGAGATGCCTACAAGAAAAGAGTTTGGCTATCCTCCATTTACACGTTTGATACGTTTTTATTGTAAGCACCGGGAAGATAACCTGGCAGGTGATGCAGCCAGACAACTACACAGTCTACTACTCCAACTTCCCGGTTGTAAAGTTTTAGAACCAGCGCAACCTCCGGTCAACAGGGTAAGAAACCAGTACATTTGGGAACTCTTGCTCAAGATACCCAGAGAGGGAGTTGCCTTGGGAAAAATCAAACACACTATTAATCTGTCAATTGTGGCAGTACAGAGTAATCCTAGTTTTTCCAGGGTTAGAATTTACTCGGATGTAGATCCTATCTAATCTTTGAGCAAGTTTTTTCCCTTTTTTAGTTCATTTGTATCCTTCATAAAGCAATCATCTTATTGATATGTACCAAAAAAAAGAGGCTGCCAATGGCAGCCTCTTGTATATTATCTCGGAAGAAATTAGAAGCGAGGCAGTAATTCTACGCGTCTATTTTCTTGTCTTCCTTTAGCTGTTTTGTTGGTAGCAACGGGCTTTTCAAGACCAAAACCGGAAGCAGTCATGCGATCTGCAGCAACACCCTTACTCACAAGCCAGGACTGGATCTTGTTGGCACGCTTCTGTGACAATGCTTTGTTCAATTTGGCAGAACCTGTATTGTCTGTGTGACCTTCGATATCCAGTTTCAGAGAAGGATACTTATTCAGCGCATCCAGAACATACTGTAATTTCTCAGGTACCAATTTTGGTGCTGCGAATTTATCAGTTCCGGTAACGAAAGTGATAGTCTTTGCAGCTAAATTGAGCTGTGGGGCAATATCAGGACAACCGAAGTTAGCAGCGATACCTTTTTCGTTAGGACACTTATCTTCCTCATCATTGATTCCATCGCCATCAGAATCTGGGATTGGGCAACCCTGGTAGCGAGCAAGACCCGGAACTGTTGGACACTTGTCTTCGTCATCATTGATACCATCTTTATCAGTATCAGGGATAGGACAACCCTGGTATTTAGCCAGACCTTTAACAGTCGGACACTTATCGTTTTCATCATTGATGCCATCACCATCTGTATCAGGAACGGGGCAACCATTGTATTTAGCTACGCCAGGTACAGTAGGACATTTATCTTTGCTATCAACAATTCCATCACCGTCTGTATCTTTCTCAGGAACAACCACAGGGGCTGGAGGCGGTGGTGGAGGTGGAACAACAACAGGCTTCTTCTCTTTCAGAGGAGAAATCAAACCTAAGGAGTAAGTCAGGTGATTCACTGAATTAGGAGAAACTTTGATGTTGTAACCAAACATTGTATTAAGGAAAGTGCCTTCTGTCAATCTAAACTGCAAGCCAGCTCCGGTAGGAGCATAAGCCGCAAAATAAGTACCTGCATACATAGAAACTCCAACTCCAAGGTGGATGTAAGGAACAATGGTGTGCTGATCAGTCAACAATTTAATGTTGGCAGCAGTGGCCAATTCCAGAAGGAATTTATTTTGAGTAGAAGCAGGAATACCTGAGTTAAAAGAGAAGGGGTATTTGGTAAAAGATCCGCCCAAAGAACCCTGAAAGTCGATATGGTCTGTTAAACCATGGAAATAGTTTAGACCAATACCTGGGGCCATATCACCTACTTTGGTCCACAGTTTGTTGTTAAGCACATTCGACAAAGAAGTCTTATCAATCAGGTTGGCTGTGTTCATATCCTTCAAGAAAAAGCTGATCCCGAAAGACGGCTCTTTTTTATAGGATTTCATGGGCTGTGAGAAAACGACAGCGGTCGTGAACAACGCAACCATGAAAAGCATAATTTTCTTCATAATCAGTTTTTTAATTTAATGAGCAAAAATACGGGGTGTTATTGAATTTATAAAATTAAAGCAAAATGAAATTATTATTTATTTTTTAATGGGGAAAACAGGGGTAAAACATCCACTTGATGGCGTTTTTTGGGGTTGAATCCCAACATTTTAGCTGCCTGACTGCTTACTTGAACAACAATAGTCTTGTCTGTTGCTGCGGGAAGACGGTCATTGACCCATACCTCAATCCATCGACCAGTATCCTTACTGGTGACTCTTAAACGTGTGCCAATACCCACCTGATTGGAGGCTGCGGTCATCAATCCGGGCTTGTAGATCTCACCGGAAAAGGTCTTTCTGCCATTGTAGGCGGATGGATAAACAGTGGCCATTCCACTTACTACTATAAGTGCCAATGGAGAAATACTATCTCTGCGATTTCCCAGAGTGTCCTGGAATTTTTCGCCGCGCTGAAGCGGAGCAGATTGATTGATTTTCAGTTCTTTAGGGAGTACTTGTAACACTTCAACTGTCACTTTGGTTAATCCGGCGTCGACAAAATCAAGTGCCCTTGCGGCCCGAAAACTAAGATCCACTACCCGTCCCTTTTTGGCCATGCGCGGGTGCATCCTGTCATTGATTCTAAGAATCACGGAATTACCATTTCTCTGATTGGTCACCCTCACCCAGGTATTGAGGGGCAGGTTATTACTGGCAGCCGTTAACTTCTCATTCCTGAACTTTTCACCCGTGGCCGTTAAGGTACCATCTAGGTTCAAACTATAAAAACTAGCAATTCCTTTGATCTGGTGTGCAGTTTTTTTGAATGAGTACCCAGAAACCGAATCATTGATCGTTCCAATAGCCGCAACTTCAGTTCTGGACAGGCTATCCCAAACTTGGTAAGGTGAAAGTCCAATGGAATCGAGCAACTGTACCCTGATTTGATTCACCAATAACGGACTAAAATGTAATATGTCAGCAGCTTCCGGTTCCAGTGAAAGCCGCATTCCACGGGTTGTTCGCTGAGAAGGGATCCTGCCGGTGATGACAGCTGCCACCTTGAATTGATTGACTGCATTCGTAATCAGAACATGGGCTCCAACTGGAAATTCTGAGCAGGCTGCCCGGTACCACATGATTCTATTCTCGCCATTTGTACTATCATTTTCTGCAATACCAGCAGCGTCTGCAATGACACCTTGCCCCCGCATGGCGGAGCCCCTCAGCCGATAATGCAGTGTATCTAAACTGGTGTTCTCTCCTATCCTGACTTTCACCAATACCCAATACTTACCCGGACCAGTCAATCCCCAACCGATGAGTACCGAGCCAATTAATGCAAGTAATATGATGGGGTTGAGTTTCATGGTGGTATGCCTTCGGAATGAATTCCGGGGTTGGGACGGTCATCCTGTGGTTCTCCCCGGTATGAATTCCGGGGTTGGGACGGTCATCTTATATTCCTTAAAACTACGAATGTAACCCTATATGCCAATAAT
>JBJTJJ010000332.1:0-3722 GCA_046095445.1 Sediminibacterium sp. | reverse complement strand
TTGTATCACTGTTTTAGCCCCGGAAATCTTAATTTTAACTATCCTTTTCAGCGATTTCAATATTGAAACAGATTTGTCTATCATTTCCCAACTGGCTGCCAGTCGGGAGGAAGAAAATGATCATTTTCGGGCATTTTTAGAGGCACGGGATTCCGAAGTCACAGATTCCATGGTTTTTTCCCTTCAGGAAGCGGTGACGGAACAAATAGATTGCAGACAATGTGGCAATTGTTGTAAGAGTCTGATGATTGTCGTGACCGAGGATGAGCTAAAAAAAGTGGCAGCCATAACCCATTCCACCCCAGATGATTTTAAGTCCCAACATCTTGCTGAAGGACTCAGCGGTAAACTGATCATGAATTCGATACCTTGTCATTTCTTGTCTGACCGACAATGTACCATCTATGACCATCGCTTCGCAGGTTGCAGAGAGTTCCCCGCGCTTCATTTGCCGGGTTTCACAGCTCGCTATTTTACTGTTCAAATGCACTATGCTCGATGTCCCATCATTTTTAATGTAGTAGAACTTTTAAAAAAAGAACTATCCTTTTTTACTACCTGAACGAACTAAGAACTTAACTTTAAGTATGCAGGTAGAATTTGGCTTAGATGTTATTCTGAATCAGCCACCACATTGGAAACATGATGTGCTGGGATTATTGACTAACCAGGCAGCCACTTCCAATGCAGGTCATCCTGGTCGGGAGGCACTGCTGCGCCCTGGATTTTCGTTGACAAAATTATTTGCTCCGGAACATGGACTTGATACCAGAGGTGCCGACGGAGCCCCTATGCCTGATGGGATCGATGGGTTGACCGGTCTACCCGTGAAGAGCCTTTACCTCCATTCTTTTGCTCCCGATAAACAAGACCTGAATTCATTGGATAGGGTTTTATTTGATGTGCCTGATGTAGGAGTAAGGTTTTATACCTATCTCTGGTCGCTCACTTATTTAATGGACGCTTGTGCAGCTGCAGGCAAACCCCTGGTTGTTTTAGATCGTCCCAATCCAATTTCCGGAAACCTGGAATTAGCTGAGGGGCCTTTAATGGAGGAAGAAAATGCCTCTTTCATTGGTCGATGGTCAATTCCTATTCGACATTCCTGCACATTGGGAGAATTAGCTCGATATTTCAATGATCACTTTAGAATCGGGGCCGACCTGGAAGTTATTCCCTGCAAAGGCTGGAATCGATTGTCATTTCAAAAAGAATGGGGTACCCCATTTATTCCACCTTCTCCTGCTATTCAAAGATTTGAAACGACTTTATTGTATCCCGGACTTTGTCTGCTGGAAGCAACCAATGTCAGTGAAGGCAGGGGTACAGATGATCCGTTTACCCGACTTGGTGCTCCCTGGTTAGATGCTGCTACACTTGCCCGAAGATTGTATGAATTGGAAATGGATGAAGTTGACATGGAAATGATTGAGTTCACCCCACAATCCGGAAGATATGCCGGACAATATTGCAAGGGACTACAATTCAGTGTTCATGATAAACCCCATTTCCAACCTGTATTTTGGGGATGTCTTGTTTTAAAATTGATCAAGGATTTACATCCGCAGCAATTCAGGTGGGAGCCCTATCCAACCTTGGCCAATCCTTCCGGAAATAATCATTTAAATCGATTGTTCGGTCCTAAGGGAAGTGAAGAAATCTTTGATTTACCTGTTCCCGCCTTCCTGACACAAATAACTCGTTTGACTAGAGTTCCCACCTGGAAGACGGAGATGAGTAAATTCTTATTATATTGATTATTATATTATTGCATCATCTTACTTAATTAAATATTGAAATACTGATGTTCAAATTTCTCTCTCGAATTGTCGGTTTAGTTGCTTGTATTATCTGGCTGTGTAAGGCAGATGCTCAAAACAAAATGTTTCAGCCGGAACAGCTGGTGATTCATGAGGGAAAAGCGAGTTTCAGGGGAATTTCTGTTGTAAATGATGATATTGTTTGGGTATCGGGAAGTAAGGGTACAGTAGGAATGACCATTGATGGAGGTAATTCCTGGAACTGGATGCAATTGAAAGGGTATGAAAAAAGAGATTTCAGGGACATTGCTGCGATGGATGGTCTTACTGCTGTGATTATGGCTGTAGGTGAACCTGCCATCATTGTAAAAACGATAGATGGCGGAAAGAACTGGCAGCAGGTTTTTAGGGACGAACGAGTAGGTATGTTTTTGGACGCAATGCATTTCCGGAATACACAGGATGGAATGATCATTGGTGACCCATTGGGGCGTTCGCCTTTTATGGCGACGACGAATGACGGGGGAAATAGTTGGCAGCCGTTCACTTTACAAAGTGATGCCAGCAATCCAATTCTTTTAGATACCGGGGAGGCTTTTTTTGCCGCCAGCGGCTCCAACTTGCAGTTGATGCCCGGTGGGTCAATCCGCAATGGCTTCATGGTAACGGGGGGTAATAGTTCGCGCATGATTCATACAGATGGACAATTCAATGAAACCCTTCCATTTGCACCGGGAGGTTCATCCAGAGGTGCCAATTCTATTGCAATGAAAAATTCTTTTCAGGGCATTATTGTTGGAGGTGATTTTGCCAACGATACTTCTATAACCAATAATTGTTTGCTGGTTGATTTACGGGTTGCCGGATTAAAGAATGAACTAAAGTTTACCCGGCCTGAAACTCCTCCCGGAGGTTATCGATCATGTGTGCAACATTTGTTCCGAAAAACATGGATAACCTGTGGCACTTCAGGCATTGACTTTTCGACAGATGATGGCCTTCATTGGAGGTTGATTTCCCGGGATAGTTTTCACACAATTGGATATGCTAAGAAAGGAAAATATGTATTTCTGGCCGGAGGTGGTGGTAGAGTCGGAAGGATACGGGTTCGTTGAAAAAGTCGGTCATTTTTGATCAAGTTCTTGTTAAATTCTTATTCCATGTAAAGTTTTTTGTTAACTTTATTTCATTCTCCTCCCTATGAAGAAGTATCAAGTTATTATAGAGTTTAGCATGGATGAAGAGTTCATGACGCTGGTACCCTCCCATCGAACCTATATTAATTACCTCATTAATAAAGGTGTTATCGTTAGCTATGGAGTTAGTATGGAGAGCCTGACTTGCTGGATAACTTTCCATGCAAAAAGTAAGCAAGAGGTAAGTGATTTATTAAAAAAATCACCTTTGAATAAGTACTGGACTTTTGAGATTGAGGAATTATATGTTTACGATAGCCAACAATACCGGCTTCCAACAGTTCAATTGAATTAAGAAAAGATTTTTTTGGGTAAATAACCGGCAAGCAGTATTTTTGCCGTCCCTTAACGGGAGCATAGCTCAGCTGGTTTAGAGCATCTGCCTTACAAGCAGAGGGTCCGCGGTTCGAACCCGTGTGCTCCCACCAAAACCCTCTCATAGAGGGTTTTATTTTTTGTACCCCTTTGAAAAAAGCAATGGAGACGGAAGCACTTTTATTGGTTAACACTCCGATTACAAACTCCTTAAGTCCGGAAAAGGAAAAGGAGTCAGATGTATTAGAATTGGTAGATAAGGGGTATCATTTGATTGTATGGAATGATGAGGTGAACACATTTGAATGGGTGATAGAAACCCTGATGGAAGTTTGTGGACATGAGCGACTTCAGGCGGAACAATGTGCCTGGCTTATACATACCAGGGGTAAATATGCCGTCAAGAATGGGGATTATGAGACGCTCAAGCCCATGTGTGATGCCATAACAG
>JBJTJJ010000331.1:0-4990 GCA_046095445.1 Sediminibacterium sp. | reverse complement strand
TCAGGTTTTGGGTGCTTATGGTTTCAGGGGCTTGTTTGAACGGAAGGCACACTTCCTCGCCAGTATACCACTTGCTATGCGTAACCTCCGCTTTTTTGTATTGAATAAGCGGTTAGGAATCGTAACACCTGAGTTTGATCGACTCTTACAAATATTGATTGCACCCGAAATGATCGATCGGTTCGAACCTATTCAGGCGAATGACCAAACTCCTTTAAAAATTCAAATCAATAGTTTCAGTTATCGTCACCCGCTTCCGGAGGATGAATCGGGCAATGGAGGTGGTTTTGTCTTTGATATGCGGGGCATTACCAACCCGGGAAGACTGGAGGCCTACAGGTGTCAGACAGGAAAAGATAAGCCTGTGATGGATTTCCTGGAACAGCAGACCCGCATGACAGAATTCCTCAACAGCGTGTGGGATATAATTGATATTCAAGTAGAAGCTTATCTCCAACGAGATTTTGACAATCTTCAAATTAATTTTGGATGTACGGGCGGTCAGCACCGCAGTGTCTATGCCGCGGAACAAACTGCCCGCCACCTGCGCAATAAATACAAGGTACATGTCGAAGTCCATCACCGCAACCAAGAGAGGTGGGTAAAGGTGTAATTGATAAAAAAATTGTATATTCGGAACGTTGAAATGACCTAATTTTTTTAGTATGAAGGCCATGGTATTTGCTGCCGGATTGGGTACACGATTAAAGCCGTGGACTGACGAGCATCCCAAAGCTTTAGCGATGGTGAATGGGAAGTCTTTGCTGCAGCGGAACATCGAGTACCTGCAGACAGCCGGTATACAGGATATTATAATTAATGTGCATCATTTTGCCGATCAGATCATTCGGGCAGTAGAGGAAAATAATGGTTGGGGAAGTAATATTCAGATTTCCGATGAAACAGATGCGCTGCTCGACACGGGTGGCGGATTGATGAAAGCAGCTTCCTTTTTTGAAGGAGAGCCATTTTTTCTTGCTGTGAATGCTGATGTATTAACAGATTTGTCGCTGAAGAGATTCATTCAGCACCACATAGATACGGGTGCTCTTGCTACACTTGCCATTACTGACCGCATGAGTAACCGACATTTTCTTTTTGATGAAGAACAGTCACTGGTGGGTTGGCGTCAGCTGGAACCCTTCAGTGAAAAAATCGTAAAGAGTTCACAGTTCCTCATTCCTAAAGCATTTAGTGGCTTACATGTTATCAATCCCGATATCTTCAATAAGATCGGCCAACAAGGAAAATTTTCCATTATTGATGTTTATCTCTCATTAGCCAATCATTTTCCCATTATAGGGTTTGACCATACAGGAAGCCGTTATTTAGATGTAGGTAAGCCCGGTAGTTTGCAAATGGCGAATGACTTTTTTCATTGATGCATTTATGGGGTCTTATTGACCTCTTATTTCCCAATCATGCCGATTCCTCCACCTTTTCGAACCGTTGGTATAGTTGATGTTCAAATGGGAGCGGATGTACAATGGGTAGCCCCCTGCAATTTATATGGGTGTACCATCGGTGACGCATGTTTTATCGGACCCTTTGTCGAGATTCAGCGGGGAGTTATTATCGGTAAAAGATGCCGTATCCAGTCACATAGTTTTATTTGCGAAAAAGTAACCATCGGTGATGATTGTTTTATCGGACATGGGGTGATGTTCACCAATGATTTATGGAAGGACGGAGGTCCGGCTGGTGATCCTGCGAAATGGCGACCAACCTTGGTAGGTAATAAAGTTAGCATAGGCAGTAATGTCACTCTCCTGCCCGTAAGCATTGTTGATGGTACAGTAATCGGTGCCGGCTCTGTTGTTACTAAGGATATTACAGAACCGGGATATTATGCCGGAAATCCTGCCAGAAAATTACGCTCACTCGGTTAAGATAATTCCGTTCCTGTTTTACACCTTAATGTAAATTTTCTTTTTATCCAGCAGGTAGACGATTAACCAATAGAAGGCAATCATGGCGATGGCATATAGGGTAGAACCCACCCGTTGATCTTCTGCGATTGATTTGAATACATTTTTATACAACCAAGGTAGTGTTGATGTGTATACCGGTTTTCCTTCAGCATCTAAGTGATCCGTCCATCTCAACAATGCGAGAACACGGGGAAGAAAGCCGCTTAGAACAAAAATGAACAATGGATTTTTTCCGAAAACATTGAAAAATTTACTCCATCCGGGGCGTTCACTACTCCAGTCCAGAGAATACATCATGATACCCAATACTAAAATAGCCAGTCCGGTCGTATACATAACATAGCTGCTTGTCCATATCTTTTTATTGACAGGGAAAACCATGTCCCAGCAATAGCCAATGACCATCATCAAACATCCTATGACGAGTAGCCTGGATAGCATTTCAAATGAACTTCCTTTTTCGCGAATAAAGGCACCGGTCATATAACCCAACATTACTTGTGAAATGGCGGGAATGGTGCTGGCCAATCCTTCCGGATCAAAAGGAACACCATTCATTTTGTACATGTGCGATTTACCCAGTAAGTTTAAATCCCATTCTGTTCCAAACCATCCTGCCTGGCTGGAAGGGTCTGCTGGATTTCCCAGCAAAAAGCACATAGCCCAATACCCCAGCAATAAAATTCCTGCCACAACAAAGGCGCCTTTTGGACGGGTAAAATAAATCAGCAGTGCAGCTAATAAATAGGCGATGGCGATACGTTGCAGTACACCAAGTATTCTTACCTGACTCCATGCTTTTGCTACCAATTGGTCATGGTCCCATTTGATGAATGGGCTCCAATTCAGGAAAAGACCTATAGCGAAGATGAGCAGAGCCCTTTTCCCCACTTTTGATACCACATAAGCTGTGCTTTTTTGTTCCATCCCTGGCATCACGAAAGCCAATGCGTTTCCTACGGCAAATAGAAAAAAGGGAAATACCAGATCCGTGGGAGTGCAACCATGCCAATCTGCATGTGCAAGTGGGCTATAGATATGGGACCAGGAACCGGGATTATTAACTAAAATCATCAGGGCAACCGTGGCACCTCTGAAAACATCTAGCGAGTAGAATCTTTGTTGCATGTGAACTATTTACAATTGTAATTTAAGATGAAATGTTGAAATGTACTGATAGTAGGCAGGTTCAGCAGAAAACTGCCATTTTTATTGTTTCTTTGCACCGAAAATGATGCTATGAGCAAGCGAATTTTGATAACCGGCGGAGCCGGATTTATTGGTTCTCACGTGGTGCGCCTTTTTGTGCAGCAGTATCCTGCGTATCAAATTGTGAACCTCGATTGCCTGACGTATGCAGGTAATCTCGCTAATCTCAAAGATATTGAGCAGTCCCCCAACTATTTTTTTGAAAAAGTAAATATTCTGGATGTTGCGGCATTGGAAGAGGTATTTAAGAAGCATGCTATCACCGATGTACTGCACCTGGCTGCAGAATCGCATGTTGACCGGTCCATTGTGTCGCCGCTGGACTTTGTTTATACCAATGTAATTGGAACAGTGAATTTGCTGAATACAGCCAAGACTTACTGGAAAGAGAATTTATCGGCACATCGCTTTTATCATATTTCAACTGATGAGGTGTATGGAACGCTGGGTGATACCGGACTTTTTACAGAGCAGACACCCTATGCACCCAATTCACCGTATTCAGCCAGCAAAGCTTCTTCCGATCATTTTGTTCGGGCTTATCATGAGACCTATCATCTACCCGTTGTTATTTCAAATTGTTCCAATAATTACGGACCCTTTCATTTTCCGGAAAAATTGATTCCCCTCTTCATCAATAATATCATTCACCAAAAGCCCCTGCCGGTTTATGGAGATGGGAAAAATACGCGTGACTGGCTGTATGTAATCGATCATGCCAGAGCGATTGATGTTGTGTTTCACCAGGGCAAAACGGGAGAGACCTATAACATAGGTGGGTTTAATGAGTGGAAAAACATTGATCTGGTTCAGCTCTTGTCTCGGTTGATGGATGAAAAATTGGGGCGCGATTCCGGAACATCGGCTCAATTGATCACGTATGTTAAAGACCGACCCGGACACGATCTTCGGTATGCCATAGATGCCACTAAGATCAATCGCGAATTGGGTTGGAAGCCATCAGTAACTTTTGAGGAGGGATTGAGTAAAACCATCGATTGGTACCTCGACAATAAGGAATGGTTAGAGCAAGTGACATCAGGCGATTATCAGCATTATTACAAGCAGATGTACCATCCATCATAATTCCAGAAAATGCACGTAGAGAAAACACCACTTTCGGGTTGCTGGGTCATTCATGATCAAAAACTGAATGATGGAAGAGGCTATTTCTTTGAGAGCTTCAATAAAAAACGCTTTGCGGAAAAGACAGGTGTGGAGGTGGATTTTGTGCAGGACAATCAATCTTCTTCACAGCGAGGGGTGATAAGGGGCTTACATTTTCAGTCAGGGGAGCACGCTCAAGCAAAACTCGTTCGGGTGATCCAGGGAAGTGTACTGGATGTGGCAGTAGATCTTAGAAAAGATTCTCCAAGCTTCGGACAATCATTTAGTATTGTTTTATCGGAAGATAGCGAAACACAGCTTTTTATTCCTCGCGGGTTTGCTCATGGATTTGAAGTATTGAGTGAACAAGCTGTTTTCTTTTACAAATGTGATAACTATTATAAAAAAGCATCTGAAGGTGGCATCTATTATAATGATCCCGCATTGGCCATCAACTGGCAGACACCTTTGGATCAGCGTATCTTATCAGAAAAAGACCAACAATTACCTTTGTTGCAGGAGGTAGTGAACACCCTTAACTTCGCATAATCCCACTCGGGTAAAAAATACAGGAGTATGAAAGGAATTATATTGGCAGGAGGCTCCGGCACTCGCTTATATCCCATCACAAAGGGAATCAGCAAACAATTGATGCCGATTTACGATAAGCCCATGATTTACTACCCATTGTCAGTATTAATGCTGGCAGGTATTCGGGAAGTTTTAATCATCACCACGCCTGA
>JBJTJJ010000330.1:0-9979 GCA_046095445.1 Sediminibacterium sp. | reverse complement strand
GTTAAAAAAGCGGTTCCTGCCAAAAAAGCGGCACCCGCTAAAAAACCTACTCCGGCACCCGCTAAAAAACCTACTCCGGCACCCGTGAAAAAACCTACTCCGGCACCCGTGAAAAAGACGGCACCGGTGAAAAGTGCAGCTCCTGCCAAAAAGCCCGTAGTGGCAGTCCCTGCAAAAAAACCAGTTGCGAAACCTGCAGCTAAACCTATAGCTAAACCTGCTGTTGCTGTTAAACCTGCCACTGCAGCCCCCATGCCTGTTCGTAAGGTAGAGGTCAAGTTGCCACCTGCTCCACCAGTAAAGCCGGTTAAAAAACAGCCCGAACCTATTAAAGAGGTAAAGGTTCCCAAATTGACTACTAAATCAAGCATACCCTACCAGCCAGGTTATACCCAGCTGGAGAAAAGAGCGGAGCTAACTTATACCGGTGCTGAACCTCTGGTTCGTTACAGTGATTCCGACCTAAACGAGTTCAGAGAGTTGATTGCCCGCAAGTTGGAAGCAGCTCGTAAAGAATTGTCCTATTTACAAGGGTTAATTACCCGCAAAGATGAAATGGGGGGCGACAATGATGATGCCCGCTACATGACCATGGAAGATGGTAGTGTAAGCATGGAAAGAGAACAACTTGGACAAATGGCCAGTCGTCAGATAACCTATATAGATCACCTGGAAAAAGCGGCTATGCGGATCGAAAATAAGACCTATGGTATATGCCGTGTAACAGGCAAGTTGATTGACAAAGCACGTCTGCGTGCTGTTCCTCATGCCACTCTTTCACTTGAAGCCAAATTAGGTTTGGTGAAGCCGGCAACGGAATAACCAGATTTTCCTGTTATGTCTATATTCTCCTATTTGAAAGACTCTTTTGCCAGAAAAAAGGCAAGAAGGGTTTTTCAAAATTTCGGTTACCGTGTTGATCGTTTTCAACTGGAACAAGAGGGAATTGTTGAATATGCCAATTGGCTGAACCCCTTACTAGAGCCCAAAAAAATCACCCAATCCGAGGTGGATTTTTTTAAAAGTATCATTCGAAAAAATAGTCTAGTTATCGATATTGGTGCGAATACCGGTGACCTGACGGTACCTATTGCACTCGCCACCGGTCGTGAAGGATTGGTTTTAGCGGTAGATCCCAACACACAGGTTTTTGCCATTTTAACTGCCAATGCTGCATTGAACAGGGATAAAACCAACATTGTTCCATTACAATTTGCTGCTACCGCAACCGATGGTGAGTTCTATTTTGCATCATCAGAAGCTACTTTTAGTAACGGCGGACTTGTTGATGAGATAGGTGATGCGGCTCATGGAAAATTCAAATTGAAGGAGAAAGTAAAGGGGGTTAATCTTGATGCCTATCTAAGAGCTAATTATCCTGAGTGGATACCCAGAATATCTTTCATTAAGGTCGACACAGAAGGGAATGACCTGAACGTACTTAAAACGGTAGAGGATATTATAACTGAATATAAACCTACAGTTATTGCTGAGGTGTACCCCGCCCTCACCCAACAGGAACGGGATGATATGTTTCACTTCTTTTCCGAAAAGGGATATACCATTTATGATTTATCACACTTTGATTTGATGGGTGGAGTAAATAAGGTGTTGCTTCATTCAGCAAATGAAATGGCAGCACCGGGCATTGCCTCCAATATACTGGCTATAGCCCAAACTTCACCTGCTATTTAAATTCCTGCAGGTCTATTAGTTTTCGGTAAATGCCATTGTGGGCAATCAATGCATCATGCGTTCCTCTTTCGGCAATTTCACCTTTCTGTAAAACAATTATTTCGTCTGCCTTCCGAATGGTGGAAAGGCGATGTGCAATTACAATAGATGTTCTGTTCCGCATCATATTATCGATAGCATCTTGCACGATTCTTTCACTCTCGGTATCGAGTGATGAAGTCGCTTCGTCTAATATCAAGATGGGTGGATTTTTAAGCAAAGCGCGGGCAATGGTGATTCTTTGTTTCTCGCCTCCACTTAGCTTATTACCTCGGTCTCCTATGTTGGACTCAAGTCCCTCTTCTTTTTTTATAATAAAATTATAGGCGTTGGCAACTTTCGCCGCATGAATGATCGATTCAGTGTCTGCATGGTCAGATCCCAATGTTATGTTGTTGGCAATCGTATCATTGAAGAGAATCGGTTCCTGTGTAACAATTCCCATTAACTTTCTAACAGAATGTGTAGTGTAGTTTTTGATATTAACACCATCCAGTAGAATTTCTCCTTCGGTAACTTCATGAAAGCGGGGAATAAGATCTGCCACCGTACTTTTTCCCGCACCTGAAGATCCTACCAATGCGATTGTTTTCCCCTTAGGTATAGTGAAATTGATGTTTTTAAGTATCGGCGTATCATTATAGGAGAATGAGACATTTTTGAATTCGATTTCTTTGGTGAATTCTTTTAATTCAATAGCATTGACACTGTCTTTTACCGCCACAGGTGCTTGAAGAATTTCCTCTATTCTCTCGATGGCTGCGCTGCCCCTTTGAGCATTATAAAAAGAAGTAGAGAGAGATTTGGCAGGTGAAATAATCTGGGTGAAAAAAACAATATAGGTGATAAACCCATCCGCTTTCAGCCCCCCTTCCTGACCCAAAACCATCGTCCCTCCAAACCATAATATAATCGAAAGCACCAAAACACCCATGAATTCTGACATAGGAGATGCCAGGTCTTTTCTGAAAGCCATTTTATTTCTAAGGGCATTAAGGGCTCTATTGGTTTCAAAAAATTTGTTCTCCAATATTTTTTCAGCGTTGAATGCCTTAATGATTCGAAGACCGCTGAGTGTTTCTTCTAGAATAGACATGAGCGCTCCTAACTCTTCTTGAGACTGGGTTGAGTTCTTTCTCAAAGAGCGACTTAGTCTGCCAATCAAAAAACCGGTAACCGGTAATAATATAATCAGGAACAGGGAAAGGAGCGGACTAATAATTATTAATCCAATGAGTATAATTAGTATCGTCATTGGATCACGAATAATTCCCTCGAGGGTTCCGATGATGCTCCATTCAATATCATTGACATCGTTACTCATCCTGCTTATGATATCCCCTTTCTTTTGGTCGGTGAAATAACCTATGGGCAGTTCCAAAATTTTATTATATAAATCGCCCCTTAATTTGGTCATTACATGATTCCTGATAGGCGCTAAGACACGGTAAGACAAGTAAGTAAATAAATTCTTAAAAAATACAGCTGTTACAATCATCAGGCATATAGCTCCCAATGCGTAGATTTTCCCATTATTGACAATGAGAACACCAATTCCATATTTTAGCCAATCCATCAATCCGCTGATACCTGTTAAAGAAAGGGCGAATGCCGGCTTTACGGGTTGTGGTAACTGAGGATCGAATAACATTTGCAGAAAAGGGGCCAGCATGGCAAGAGAGACCAACGAAAAAAGAACAGACAAAAGATTGCATACTACATACAATACTATGTTTTGGCGTTGGGATTTTAAATAGAAAAGAATACGTGAAAACCGTTTCATGCGGGCAAGTTAGCTGCTTTTCCCCCCGAAAGTAAGTACTTTTGCAGGGAATCAATCAGTTGATTATGATAGAAGGCAAAAGACAACGGCAGGTGGCAGGGGTATTGCAGGAAGCCCTCAATGATATCTTCAGGCATTTATCCCTCACCATGATGCAGGGTGGTATGGTATCCATTTCTTCCGTTAAAGTGACACCTGACCTGCTGGAAGCAAGGATATACATCAGTCTTTTCCAGGTGGCAGATCCCGAAAAAGCCATGAAAACGATTGAATCCAGGGCCTGGGAAATTAAAAAAGAATTATCCCAGCGTGTCAAGCACCAGCTTCGTCGCATTCCGGTTCTTCATTTCTATAGAGATGATACGCTGGACTATGTTTTTAAAATGGAGGAAATATTTAAAAACATAGCAGCACCTGAAAAGGAGAATGAAGACAATAACCCCTCCTGAGTTTTCGTACATCACTTTGTTCAAATAATTTTTCTCTAGTGAATCTTTTATTTGCCTGGCGATATTTTACAACCGGTCAAAAGGCCAGTGTCATTAATTGGATGTCACGCATCAGCCTGCTTGCCATTGGTGTTGGCGCCACCGCATTAATCATTGTACTCAGTGTTTTCAATGGATTCGAGGATCTGGTCAAAGGATTATACAATGATTTTTATGCAGATATCCGGGTGGTACCCGAGAGGGGTAAAATCATGCGTATTTCCACGGTACAGTTGGGAGAGATGAAAAAGGTGCCCGGCGTAATAGCGCTGAGTAGGGTGGTGGAAGAGAAAGCGGTTCTCAATGGGGCCTTTCAAACTGTTGTCACACTCAAGGGGGTAGATAGTCAATACACAGCCGTTACCAACATCAACACGCCGCAACATTTGCTGCGGGGAAATTTTTCTCTCGGTGATGCAACACAACCTTCCATCGTAGTTGGGGTGGGTATAGAAAATGCTGCCGGACTGGAAGTGGAAAAGTACAAGTACCCTGCAGTAGTTTATTTGCCCAACAAACAAGCAAGTCGCCTTACTTCCGAGGAGGGATTACATTCCTCCACTGTAATTCCCACAGGTACATTTGCTGTTCAGCAGGAGTTCGACAATAAATATGTATTCACCAACCTGGCATTCATGCAATACATGCTTTCCTTGCAGCCGGATGAATATGCTGCACTTGAAATGCGTGTCGATGGGGACCCTGCTGTAGTGCAGTCGGCTATTCAGCAAATGTTGGGTAAAGATTACAGGGTAGAGACCCGCTATCAGCAAAACATGGGGTTATATCGGGTAATGAAAACGGAAAAATGGTTCATCTTTGTTGTACTGACGCTCATTCTGGCTGTTGCCGCTTTCAATATTATCGGCTCACTCACCATGCTGGTGCTGGAGAAAAAGAAAGACATTGCCATTTTACAAGCCATGGGTGCTTCATCCGGTCGCATTCACTTTATTTTTCTGTTGGAAGGACTATTACTGGGCATCATTGGAGGTGGCATCGGTATGCTCCTGGCCGCATTGATCTGTCAGCTTCAATTACAATTCAAGTTGATTAAGTTAGGAGGCAGCACATTCATCATCGATTACTATCCTGTTGCCATGAGGGCCGGGGATTTTGCTTTGGTCGGCATCACGTTGTTACTGATTACAGTTATTGCTGCCTGGATTCCGGCCCGTAAAGCGGGTCAACAGGGATATTCATTGAAGAGTTTCTAGTGCCGCTGCTCTTCCGGAAATTAATAATCTCCCAGGGTCTCGGGTAATTCTGACAGGGCCGTAGCCAACTGTGCATCATTCGGTGCAATGCCATGCCATTCATGACTTCCCTCCATAAAGGAAACACCTTTACCCATTTCTGTTTTCATCAGAATAGCGATAGGTTGTTGTTGGTAAGCGGCTGCTTTGGCGGCATCCAGCGTTGTTAGAATTGCATCCATTTGATTGCCATCCATTTCCAACACCTTCCAGCCAAAGGCCTCTAGTTTGGCCTTTAGATTGCCCAGATTCATCACCTTATCGGTAGGTCCGTCAATTTGTTGTCCGTTCCAATCAATGGTAACGATGAGGTTATCTGCCTTGTGGTGCGCAGCGGCCATCAATGCTTCCCAGTTTTGCCCCTCATTCAATTCCCCATCACCCGTCAGGCAATACACCAGGTGATTGTCCTTATTCAGTTTTTTCGCAAGGGCTGCCCCCAATGCAACACTCAGTCCCTGTCCCAACGAGCCACTGGCAATGCGAATTCCGGGCAAATGTTCGTGGGTAGTGGGGTGTCCTTGTAAGCGGGAGTTGATTTTTCGGAAAGTTGAGAGTTCGCTTACTTCAAAGTAGCCGGCACGGGCCAGAACGGAATACATCAGCGGAGAAATATGACCATTGGAGAGGAAAAACACATCCTCACCCTTGCCATCCATTGTGAAACCGGGGTTTCTTTTCATCGCTTTGAAATAGAGTGCTGTAAGAAAATCAGTGCAGCCCAGGGAGCCACCGGGGTGACCACTCTGAACGGCATGTACCATTCTTACAATATCCCTGCGGATTTGTGTGGCTGTCTGCTGTAATTCCTGTGTTGTCATAGTTCTCAACTTGTGGTGCAAATATAAGAGAGAGAATTCAGTTGACTGACCCCTTGAAGAGGTTTGTCGGGTACTACCAACATTTTTTTTACTTTTGGCATCTCAAATGCAAGGATATGTCGGAAGAACTACTCTTAATTGCAGGTGTGGCTGAAGAAAATATGCGCAAAAGAATTGCCCACCTGGAAACGGAATTGACCAAAATAAGGGCCGGCAAAGCCAGCCCTTCTATGCTGGATGGTATTATGGTGGAGTATTATGGAAGTCCAACCCCCATTGCTCAGGTTGCCAATATTTCAGTGTTGGATGTGAGAACCATTAGTATACAGCCCTGGGAGAAATCCATGTTGGCTGCTATTGAAAAGTCTATCATGCAGGCCAACATTGGTATTACCCCTCAAAATGATGGTAACCAGATTCGGTTGTTCATGCCACCACTTACAGAGGAAAGAAGGCGTGAACTCTTCAAAAAAGCCAGCGGGGAAGGAGAGCATTCCAAAGTAGCGATTCGCAATATTCGCCGGGATGCGATCGAACAGGTAAAAAAATTACAGAAAGATGGTTTGAGTGAAGATGCTGCAAAGGATGCAGAAAAAGAAATTCAGGAACTGACAGATAAGTACATTCAATTGGTAGATAAACACCTGTCGGCTAAGGAAAAGGAAATGATGGCAGTATAGCCAGGTGCCTTGAAAAGCTTTGAACCGGAATTAAACTTCCGGTTTCTTTTTTTCTGGGCGGTTCACCAGATAGACTCCGGCAAGGATGATGAATAAACTAAACACCTGTTTCTCTCGTATATATTCTTGTCGAAGCAAACCCCAGACAATCGCCACTATCGGTATGCCATAAGTTACCATAGATGCAAAAACAGGTCCTGCCCTTTTCACCAAAAGGTAAAACAATACAGAAGCTATAGCAGTTCCGAAAATTCCAAGTACAGCTGCTGCCAGGGTAGATTGCAAGTAGGCGGGTTCTGTCAGAGGTAAATTTCCGTATCCGGTGAACAACAAAATGATAAAAGATGGGATGATCAGCATCACAAATGCAAGTGAAGCGATGTCAATAGCGCGGAATCCCCGCATGTATCTTCCTACCATGTTCACATTCAGTCCATACATGATGGTTGCAGCTACCACCAGAAAAGAATAACCCAGATTAGATAAGTGAACTTCGCTGCCCGTTAAAATCAGCATTACCAGTCCGAAAAAACCTACACAAGTGCCTATAATTTGAATCGGTCGTGCTTGTAACTGGAAAAAAAATATTCCCACCAACAAAGTAAATAAAGGGGTAAGTGCATTTAAAATGCCTGCCATGGCACTATCAATTTTTGTCTCTGCGATACAAAACAAATAAGCGGGGAAGAAACTTCCTAATAACCCTGAGCCCATTACCATCAGTACCCGGTTGCGGGGAATGGATTGCCATGCTTTTTTGGCAAAAGGAACAAGTACCAATCCTGCTGTGAACATACGCAGGGAAGCTACCTGGTAGGCAGATAATTGATCCATGCCAACCTTTATCAGAAAGAACGAAGAGCCCCAGATCAGACACAAAACCACAAAAAGTAACCAGCTAATCCAGGTAGTGCGCATTTATAAGTTTTCGCAAAGGTGCTCATTTATTGTAACAATTAGATATTTTTAAGGAAAGAAAGTTTATGGCCACCTACGATCTTTCCCGCATCAGCACCCGTGCTCCTAAGAATGTGAGCAAGGAAAAAACCAAGGCAGCGACTGCCCGTATTCTCGACGAGTTAGACGAGTTGCAGAACTTACTGTTTGCCGAGGGCAAGCATTCCGTGTTGGTGGTGATACAGGGTATGGATGCCAGCGGAAAAGATGGGGTTATCCGTAATGTTTTTGGGAGACTGAACCCACAGGGGGTGAGGGCTTATTCTTTCAAAGTACCCACAGCATTGGAACTTTCTCACGATTTCCTCTGGCGGGTGCATCAGCAGGCACCTCCCAAGGGTATGATACAAATATTCAACAGGTCTCACTATGAAGATATTCTGGTGACACGCGTACACAAATGGTGTGATGATCAATTGGCAAAAGCAAGGATGAAAGCCATCAATGATTTTGAAGAACTTTTACAACGACACAGCAATACACATATTTTAAAATTTTATTTGCACGTGTCACCCGAAGAACAGCAACAGCGCTTGCAGGAGCGGATCAAAGACCCCGAAAAGCAATGGAAATACAACGAACGTGATTTTGAGGAGGCCAAACTTTGGAAGGTATATATGAAGATGTACCAGGAATGCTTTCAATCATGTAACAAAGTGCCCTGGACCGTTGTTCCTGCTGACCAGAACTGGTACAAAGAACACCTGATTGCAACGAAACTGCACCAGGTATTGATTTCCTTGAAAATGCAATATCCAGGGTTGAAAAAGTGATTTTTTAATTTGTTTTTCTTAACTTTCCCTATAAAATCAATCATATGGGTTTACTCAAAGAATTCAAAGAATTTGCCGTTAAGGGCAACCTCGTAGATATTGCTGTCGGCTTCGTAATGGGTGCCACCTTCACTAAAATCGTCACCTCTTTTGTAGATGGCATGGTGATGCCAATGGTGGGTATGTTTAGTGGCGGTGTTAATTTTTCTGACAAAGTATTCACCCTCAAATCAGCCAACGCTGAGATCAAGGATGCCGCCGGTCAGGTAATAACAGCTGCCAGTCCGGCAGTGGAGGTAAAATATGGTGCTTTTATCACCAGTCTGATAGATTTTGTCATTATTGCCTTTGTGGTGTTCATGATCATCAAGGCCATTAACCGACTGAAGTCAGCTGCACCTCCCCCGGAACCCACCGGACCCTCTTCCACCGATCAGTTATTGATGGAAATAAGAGACTCCCTGAAAAAATAGCTGAATTTACCCGATTTTTTCTGCCCTGGTGGATAACTGAGCTTATTCACCCGGGTACTTTTTGGCTTAAATCGTTTTCTTTGTGACTAAATTGAAGCACAGTGAATCAGTCGAGTTATCAAATAAAATTAGAACAGTTTGAGGGACCTTTTGACCTGCTATTATTTTTTATAGAAAGGGATGAGCTGGATATTTACAATATTCCCATCACCCGCATCATCAATGATTTTCTGGCATTTATTCATCAAAGTGAAAAGCTCAACATAGAGCTAAGCAGTGAGTTCATCTTGTTTGTCTCTACTCTGATGCGCATCAAAGCTCGTCTGTTATTGCCCCGTAAGGAATTAGACGCCTCCGGTAATGAAATCGATCCCCGCCAGGAACTGATTGATAAAATCCTGGAATACAAAAAATTCAAGGAAGCAGCTGTGAAGATGGCTGAGATGGAAGCGGAGCGAATGCTCATGATCAAGCGGGGTAATCTGCAGAAAGAATTATCGTTATTGGGAGAAGAAGCGGCAGAAGGAACGGAAATACAAAACATCACCCTTTTCAAATTGATGAAATCATTTGAGAAAGTGATGCAGCGGGTGCAGGAAAGACAGAATCGACCAGTACATACAGTTGTTCCCTATAACTACACGATGGAAGGTAGCAGGGACTATATACTCGATCTGCTCTCCCGCGAGAAGATGCTTTCTTTCGAAAAGATATTTGATGTTTGTGATAACAAAATCCATGCAATCTTTCTCTTCCTCTCCATCCTTGAATTGGCGCAACAGAAATATATGCGCCTGAGTGTTGGTCCGGGCATGAATAACTTCATCGTGGAATGGAATGAAAACAGGGAAGCCGACTTGGAGGCAGAGGCGATGATTGGCAATGAAGAGATAACAGCTACCGACAGCGATACATCAACCAATTTGCAGGCGCAGTAGTATTTATCCAGCTATTGTAACCTTTGTATTCACTTTTTCCTTCATCAACGCCAGTACCGCTTCTTCAATGGCTTGT
>JBJTJJ010000329.1:0-3512 GCA_046095445.1 Sediminibacterium sp. | reverse complement strand
ATACAATGTTGCGGTGCAGCGGCATCTATCTCGCGAAAAATAGTTTCTTTTACGGACTGCTTTTCAGTTGCAGCCTCAATAACGAGGTCACAATTCTTCACCGAGTCGCTTAAGTGAGTCGATAATTTAAGGCTCTGCAGGGCTGCCGTCATTTGCTCTGAAGTAAGAACCCCTTTCTTTACCTGGCGCTCCATGTTTTTTTCGATCACCTGTTTGGCTTTTTCCAGCGCAGATAAAGCAACATCAATCAAAACCACATCCAGACCATATTGAATGCAGACATGTGCAATTCCATTTCCCATGGTACCTGCACCGATCACCGCTACACGTTGAATTGGCATAAAAAGCTAAATTGGTAAAAGTAAATTGTAGAGTTGAGTTGACTTGACTACTTCTTCTTCCGTTTAAAGTCCCCACGCTTCCACGATTGTACAAAGCTAGCCCAGGCAGCGGGATTGAAAATGTTCTGTGGGGGGAGCTGTCCGCCCGCGTAATAAGCCCGGTTGGCCTGCGCCCGCATTTGAAAATTAAAGGCCTCTTTTCCGTCGGAGGGTAAATTCGCGAGGATCATTCTCCGCTGGGTTTCATCAGTATTCTTTCTCGCAGTTTCATAAAGATCATCAGGAGCTGTCATGTTCACGAAGTCTCTTTCAAACTGTTCCCGGGTCGGTCTCGGTTTGAGAATGGTAGCCGGTAGATAGGCAGTATCACTTACCAGCAATTGTATGACACTATATTGGTTGTCTTGCAGGTTTCTGGGAATTTCTATCATTTTGTCCTTGAAACCCACACTGGAAAAAATTATCTGGTCGCCTTTGACTGCTACAATGGAAAAAACCCCATCATAGCTGGTGATGGTTCCTCTTCCCTTACCCACAATGATAACGCTGGCAGAAGGTATGCCTATCAGACTATCTGCCGTCATGACCACCCCATATAATTGAACTATAGAATCGTTGGGATTCCTTTGTTGAGCCTGCAGCGACAGGCCACCAGAGAGAAATAGTAAAGAAATAAATAATATTTTTTTCATATCTGTTGGCAAAGGTAAATGGTCTGTTGGGAAGGTGGAACAATCGTTAATTTTTTCCGCAGTCCAATTCGGTTAACAAAGTAAGGCAGGCAGGGTTTAACTTTGCGCCCGGAGACTTCATTTTAACAAAAACTTTCGTGATGACAGAAGCAGCAATCATGCAGGCACTGAGCCAAGTGCAGGAGCCCGATTTAGGGAAAGACCTGGTTACCTTGAATATGGTCAAAGACGTTCATATCAAGGGTGATGAGGTGAGTTTTACGGTCGTACTGACCACCCCTGCTTGTCCGATGAAAGACATGATGCGCTCTGCCTGTGAGAATGCCATCAAGTTGCTGGTGAATAAAGCGGCCAAGGTGCAAGTGAATTTTACAGCGCAAACGACTACCGGGCGAAAGGGAGACCAGCAAATGCTGGCAGGTGTAAAAAACATCATTGCGGTGGTGAGTGGTAAAGGTGGTGTTGGAAAAAGTACTGTTGCTGCTAACATGGCGCTGGCGCTCGCTGAAGGAGGTGCCAAGGTTGGATTGATGGATTCAGATATTTATGGGCCCAGTGTACCCATTATGTTTGGTGTTCGGGGGGAGAGGCCGCTGATGCGGGAAGTGAATGGCAAGGGAATGATTGTACCGCTGGATAAGTTGGGAATACGGCTGATGAGTATTGGCTTGTTGGTGGATGAAAAAAATGCGGTGGTTTGGCGCGGACCCATGGCCAGTAGCGCCATCAGACAGTTTGTAACGGAAGTAGATTGGGGGGAGCTGGATTATTTGATCATCGACATGCCCCCGGGCACCGGAGATATTCACCTGACGTTGATGCAAACGGTACCGGTGACCGGAGTTGTGATTGTTACAACGCCACAATTGGTTGCCTTGGCAGATGCTAAAAAAGCGATAGCGATGTTCGGGCAGGCACAGATCAATGTGCCGGTGATCGGACTGGTAGAGAATATGGCTTATTTTACTCCGGCAGAATTGCCAGAGAATAAATATTATTTATTTGGGAAGGAAGGTGGCATGAACTTAGCTTCTGAGTATGAGTTGCCCTTCCTCGGACAGGTACCGTTGGTGCAAAGCATACGGGAGGGTGGAGATGCCGGTGTTCCTGCGATGGCGGGCCAAGATACCATCAGTCAGCAGGCATTCAGAGAAATTACTGCTCAGGCGGTGCGCAATATTGCCAGGAGAAACGCCAGCATGCCCGCCACCCGACCGGTAACAATTAATAGTTAGTAACAAGCAGATACCTATCCATGCATAAGTCAACCATTAAGCAGTATTTTTTTCTCGGAATAATGGGGATTGTTTCAGCATGTTCACCAACCAGACAATCGCGAATAACAGATATGCCTTCATTCGATCAACAAGGTCACAGAGGGTGCAGAGGTCTGCGCCCTGAAAATACCATACCTGCCATGATACATGCGCTGGACCTAGGCGTCACTACCCTGGAAACAGATGTGGTCATTTCAAAAGATAAGCAAGCAGTGCTGAGTCACGAGCCATTCTTCAACCACGAAATCTCCACCACACCCGGAGGAAAACGAGTAACCACCGCCGAAGAGAAAAGTCTGAACCTGTATCAAATGACATACGAAGAGATACAGCAGTATGATGTAGGTTTGGTAACGCACCCACGTTTCCCCCGGCAACAAAAAATGCCGGCAATTAAACCTAGATTGGAAGACATGATTGACAGTGTAATCAATTATTGTCAGCAACACAATAGATCACTGCCTTTCTTCAATATCGAAACCAAGAGCGAAGCTTCAGGTGACAATGTCTTCCATCCAGAACCCGCAGAGTTTGTTGATATTATTATTGCTGTAATACAAAAAAAGAAAATCATTCCCTACGTAACGATACAGTCTTTTGATCCACGTACACTTCAGTACCTCCACGTCAAGTATCCAAAGATTAAAACAGCATTATTAATAGAAGATTATGATAAAAGGTCTTTAGATGACCAACTGAAAAATCTTGGATTTACCCCAACTATTTACAGTCCGGCTCACCAACTCGTAACTCCCTCATTGGTGCAACAGTGCCGGGAAAAAAAGATGTTGCTCATTCCTTGGACAGTTAATGATCTTCCTACCCTTCAACGGTTAAAAGACATGGGGGTGAATGGCATCATCAGCGATTATCCCGATCTGTTCGCTGCTTTGAAATAGTGTCCCAATTTTATATGGTTTTACACTTAAATTAGTTCACCTTTGTTGTTGGGAGGAATGTGAAATCCCATTGAACTATGTCTATCATCATAACAATTGACGGTTATTCTTCTTGTGGTAAAAGTACCCTGGCTCGTCAGCTTGCGCAGGAATTGAATTATTTATACATCGACAGCGGGGCCATGTACCGTGCCATTACGCTGTATTTTTTGCGTAACCATGTGGACTGGTCAGTGGTTGCTGAGGTTCATAAAGCACTGGATGAAATCAATTTGCATTTTGAATACAATTCCCATACCGGAC
>JBJTJJ010000328.1:0-6316 GCA_046095445.1 Sediminibacterium sp. | reverse complement strand
TTATAAAACAGGTGGTAGAAGAAGATACTATGAGCAGCAGAAAGTGAACCAACTGGCAGACGTATCCTTGTTTTATAGTAAGGAGTTGAAAAGCATCAAGAGTAAAATTGATGTACTCGTTGGTCACAGCTACCAAAGCTTCCTCACGAAAGTGAGTAACTTCCCTGCCTTCAGCTATCGCGCTATTGCAGACCCAACGCGTCCTGCCAAGAAAGATACCATTCAGGGAACTGAGCCCGTGTTCCTGACAGATCGTCCCGAATACAGATTGGAATCATACATTGGTCGTGTGAACTTTTCCGTGATGGACAAATATCTTTTTACTGCAACGATTCGCTCTGATGCCAGTTCCAAACTGAATCCAAAAGATAGAACAGGTTATTTCCCTTCACTGGCTTTTGCCTGGAAGATGAAAGAAGATTTCTTTAAAAATTCCAGCCAGATCAATGATCTCAAACTGAGAGTAAGCTGGGGTGTTACCGGACAGCAGGATGGCATTGGATTTTATTCTTACATCCCCCGTTATTCTCGTGGCGCACCCACTGCGGCCTATCAGTTTGGAAATACATTTGTTAGTTACCTGAGACCGGAAGGTTATGACCCCTCCATCCGCTGGGAGTCAACCACCACCACCAACATCGGAGTAGACTTCGGACTGTTTGGTAATAGGGTAACCGGTTCGGTTGATTACTATCAAAGAACTACCAAAGACCTGCTCGCCAATGTGGCAGTAGCTGCAGGTGCCAACTTCGTCAATGAAATTGTTACCAACGTAGGTAATATAGATAGCAAGGGTTTAGAGATCAACTTGAATACCAATTTGGTTCGCAAGAGTGATTTCAGCTGGGACCTTGGATTGAATTTTACCTATAACAGAGCTCGCATCACGAATCTGCTGAAGAACCCTGATCCTAATTTCAAAGGACAGGATGTAACATTCATAGGGGGCGGTACCGGTAACAGCATCGGTATCCATTCAGTAGGATATGCACCTAGTTCCTTCTATATGTTCAAGCAGATTTATAATGCACTCGGAGATCCTATCGAAGGCTTGTTTGAAGACATCAACCGCGATGGTATCATCAACAATGATGACCGTTACATTTATCAGAAGCCGGCTGCCGATGTGTTGCTCGGATTCAACACACAGTTGAACTGGAAAAAATGGAGCATGAGTATTGCCGGTCACGGTTCGTTGGGTAATTATCTCTACAACAACGTTAATTCCAATAACGCTGTATTGAGAGCCATTAAAAATCCAATCAACTTCATTGGTAACGCTACCCGCGATTATTTATCTACCCGCTTTACAAACAATCGGTACCTGTCTGATTATTATATCGACAACGCCTCCTTCTTCCGAATTGACAACCTCAACTTCGGATACAATGTAGGCGGTGTATTCAAAAACAAAGCTTCCATGCGCATCAATGCCAGCATCCAAAACGTTCTTCTCATTACGAAGTACAAGGGACTGGATCCTGAGAATGCAGGTGATGGCGGTGTAGACAACAATATTTACCCAAGACCCCGTGTGTATTCCCTGGGTATCAACCTCGATTTTTAATCGTTCAATCGTTTGTATTATGAAACATAAGACAATGAAAAATATTTTACCAGTGCTGTTGGCAGGTATGATGTTATTTTCCTGTGCGAAAAAGCTCGATCTGTTTCCACAAAATGACTTCACTTCACAAAATGCCTATGCCAATGCTGCCGGCTACCGCAGCGTGTTGGCCAAAGTGTATGGTGGTCTTGCTACTTCCGGCAATGCAGGTCCTGCAGGAGCATCCGATATACAAGGTCTGGATGAAGGGTCACAATCTCCCTTTATTCGGGGTTTCTTCAATTGCCAGGAATTGCCCACAGATGAGGCAGTAGTTGCCTGGAATGACCAGACTATCAAAGACTTTCACAACCTCAGTTGGTCGAGCTCTGATCCCTTCCTGAAGGGTATCTATGCGCGCCTCGTGTACAATGTGATGGTGGCTAACGAGTATTTACGTGAATCAACGGATGAAAAATTGGCTTCCCGTGCAATCACCGGAAATGATGCTACCAATATTCAGGCATCTCGCGCAGAAGTTAGATTCATTCGGGCGTTCAATTACTGGGCGATGATGGATCTTTTTGGACGCTCCACTTTTATTGATGAAACCAACAATGTAGGTACTGATCTTCCCAAAGAAAGATTGCGCGGAGAAATGTTCACTTACATTGAGGGTGAGTTAAAAGCCATTGAAACAGCGCTTAAAGCTCCCCGCACTTTAGAATATGGCCGGGTAGACCAGGGGGCTTGCTGGGCACTGTTAGCACGCATGTACCTGAATGCTCAGGTATATACAGGTAATGCCCGTTTCACGGATGCTATCACCTATGCATTAAAAGTGATCAACGGTGGCTATACCCTCCACACCAACTACCGCGAGTTGTTCATGGCAGACAATGACAAGCGCATCAGTGAAATTATTTTTGCGGTTGGTTGTGATGGGTTAAGAACTAAATCTTATGGTAATACCTCTTTCTTATGCCATGCTTCTGCCGGTGATGATGCCAATGATTTTGGTATCAATGGCGGCTGGTATGGTTATCGTTCTACCAGGGGTCTGGCAGATCGTTTCTCTGATTTGACCGGAGCTACCGACAGAAGAGCGATGTTCATCACCAGTTCTTTTGGTGTGAGTCCGGCACAAATCGCTATTAGCGATGTTAGCAACTTTGGCAACGGCTTACATGTCAATAAATGGAGAAACATTCGTTCAGATGGATTGGGTGTTTCTGATGTGAACCGTGATTTTGCAGACATCGATTTTCCCATCTTCCGTTTGTCAGAAATGTTGTTGATTTATGCAGAATCAGTATTGCGCGGTGGAACCGGAGGAGATGTTGCAACTGCCGTGACTTATGTTAACCGTATACGTCAGCGGGCCTTCGGTAATACTTCCGGAGACATTAACTCTTCTCAGATCACTACTGATTTCATTCTTGATGAGCGCGCAAGAGAGTTATATTGGGAAGGACACCGCAGAACCGATCTGATTCGCTACAATCGCCTCACTACTGGCACCTATCTCTGGCCCTGGAAAGGTGGTGTTGCATCCGGAACTTCTGTGGACAACAAATTCAATTTGTTCCCGATACCAGCTTCCAACAGAACTGCCAATCCAAACCTTAGTCAAAACCCAGGATATTAATTCAACCGATAAAAAATTCAGCCATGAAGAATATATATTCACTCATTGCCGGAGCACTTTTCCTAACAGCCAGCTTAAGTGGTTGTAAGAAAGAAGAGAACCGCATTATTTTTGAAGGTGCTGTGAGTCCGGTATTGACCGCCAACTCCGTCGCACCGCGTGTGCTTGTTATTGCCAACAGAAACGTACCATCCCTGCGGCTCAACTGGACCAACCCCAACTATCGTTTTACCACCGGTGTAAGTTCACAGGATGTGAACTACCTGATTCAAATTGATCTGGAGGGAGCCAATTTCAATTCAGCTAAAAAATTCGAAAGAGTAGTTGCCCGTGACCTCGTTCAGAATTTTACTACCGGAGAATTGAATGCAGCTTTGTTGTCGATGGACTTAGCAGAGAATGTGGCTCACAAACTTGAAATACGGGTGATTGCTTCGTTGATCAATAACAGTGTGCCATTTGTTTCCAATACGCTTCGTATGACGGTAACACCGTATCTCGATGTAGTGTATCCTGTTCCCACCAATCTGTATATCACCGGCGCAGCTACCCCGGGTAACTGGATGGGCGGTGGCGACCCTGAATTATTGAGCCAGAAATTCACTAAGATTTCCAGTTCAGAATTTCAGATCAACAGTCTGAACATGAAAGCCAGCCAGGGATTCCTCTTCGTACCTGTGTATGGCAACTGGAGTAATAAATATGGATTTACAGGCGGTGGGTTGGCCAACAATCCTGATGGAGACAATTTCAGGCCGGAAGGAAATGACTTTGTATCCCCGGGTGTGGCAGGTAACTACCGCATCAATGTTAGCTTCAAAACAGGTAAATACACTTTCACCAAACTTTAATCCTGTTCACCTAAAAAAATTGCTGTTATGAATACATTTTTTCAACGAGCACTGGCTATACTGGTAACAGGATCCATGTTGGTGGCTGCCTGTACCAAAATTGAGCAACTTCCTTTTTACGAAAAAGGTTCATCAATTACCCTTTCTACATCCACCAGTTCGGTAACTGCAACTGCAGCTGATACTGCCCGTTCAGTATTGGATCTTTCCTGGACCAATCCTAAGTATGGGGCAGACTCGAATACCTTCAAGTATGTCATTTCAATTGATTCAAGCGGAAGAAATTTTTCTCGCGAAGTAACCCGTACAGTGGTAGGTAAACGTTCTTTCTCCATGTTGGGAAAAGAATTGAATGCCATTTTGCTGAACTACGGATTTGCACTTGGCACTGCCTATGACCTGGATATCAAAGTTGCCTCTTCTTATGGCAACAACAACGAACGCTATGAATCGAATGTGGCAAAAGTAAGGGTGACACCCTATAACGATCCAGGTATTCTAACAACACAGAATACTTCTGTAAGTACTTCACTGGCGAATGCGAATCAGCCATCGAATGCTTTCACATGGACAGCTCCTTTCAATGGGTTTAGCGGTACTATTACTTATACGCTGCAATACGATTCTGCCGGTAAGAATTTTGCGAGTCTGAAAGAGATACCTATTGGTAACAACATTCTCACCCGCACACTTACTCAGGGTGAGATGAATGAGACGGCGTTAACGGAGGGTGTTGCCGGAGGTACCACCGGAAGAATAGAATACCGTATCCGCGCTGTCACTGCGCAGGGGGCTGCCTCTATTTCCAACAGTGTTGCCGTAACGATTCAAACTTATATTCCTATTCTGCGCTTTTATATGCCGGGAAGTTATCAGGGTGCAACCGGTAATGGTAACAACTGGGATCCGGGAACTGCTCCTGAATTTATTCGCGATCTGCGTCCGGGTGCTACCAATAATTTGTACTATATGTACATCTATCTGCCGGCGGGTGCTGAATTCAAATTCACACAAGGACGTTCATGGGATATCAACTATGGAGGTACCGGAGGTAATCTTTCAGCAGGTGGCGCGAATTTCTCTGTAGCTACCTCAGGCATCTATCGCATTTCCATTGACCGTACCGGATTGAAATATGATATCCGCGAAGGACGTATGGGATTTGTAGGCGGAGCAACCGGAGCGGACTGGAATCCGGGTAATACATTCCCCAACTTTGCGTTGGGACATCCGGCACCGAATCTTTTTGTTGGTCTGACTACCTTCACCACCGGTGGATGGAAGTTGATTGATAACAATGGATGGAACAATGGTGATTTGACCGTTACCAACACACGTAGTTATGGTTCCAATGGTGGAAGCGGATCGCCTTTGCTGATCAATGATAACAACATGCCGGATATTACTTCTGCAGGTCGCTATCGCGTGATCTGGGATGGAAGAAACCCTGACCAGATCAAATATGAGATCTCTCCCGGAACAGAGATGCGCCTGGTAGGTGATGGTATCTCCGGCGTGAATGCCTGGGATCCCGGTGCAAGTCCGCAAATGACCTGGCTCGGCAACGGGCGTTGGAGCATCACTGCCAATTTATTGGCCAACAAAGACATTAAGTTCCTGGCGGGTAATGCGTGGGGTGCTTTCGACTACGAAGATGCCAGTGGAGGAAGTCAGGCAGTTGGTGTAGCGAGAAAGATACGTTGGGAGGGAGGAAATAACTTTAAAACACCTGCCACCGGAGGAACGTATACGATTATTCTGGATGAGAACAACCAGACAGTTACTTTCAATTAATCGGATATTGTTGGTTGATTTAATAGTAGCGGCTCTCTTTTGGAGGGCCGCTTTTTTTGAAAATAGTTTTTACTTTAGTTCTATGGCAAGGTCCACATTTTTATTTTGGGTGCTCTTCAGTTTGCTGATGTTGAATTGTACCAAGAAATCCGGTAACACAGAAACAACGGTGGTCGCTGATTTTTTTGCCAAAGGAGCAGATATTGGTTGGCTAAGTGAAATGGAGTCAAAGGGGATAAAATTTTATAATGCCGGCGGTGAGCAGCTGGATTGTATTGATCTTTTAAAGCAGTTAGGAATTAATTCCATACGATTGCGCGTTTGGGTAAATCCGGTGAATTGATGGTAGAGGTTAGTTTTGAAACCTTTGTACAAGTTTGTTTCACTGATGCAACAGGGAAGTATAGAATCAGAACATTTACTGGTAAAAAATGGAGCACAGAGATTTTTCTATACGAAGAAAGAGAGGTTATGTTC
>JBJTJJ010000327.1:0-8047 GCA_046095445.1 Sediminibacterium sp. | reverse complement strand
ATATAAAAGGGTTGCAAATGTATTGCTTCGCTCGTCTATTGGATTTGATGGGTTGAACTGGTAGACTGCACTTCCGAAACTTACTCCAACCGATTTCCTTTCCTGACCTCCCCAGAAATAGGAAGCACCGAGAGAAGCATTGAAATGTTTGTTGTCGAATCCGTAACGCAATGTTGGCGTAATGGCCAAAAGCTTTCTGTCTTCCCAACGCTTGTTATAGCTGGGTGAGGTCTTCAGTACCAGTCCTTCGACAGTATTATAATCGACCGAATTAATAATTGGATCTATACTTAGTAACTCTTTCGTCTTGAGCTTTGAAAAAGTTTTTCCGGTTAATAAAATGTTCCCGAAAGTGATTTTGTTCCTGATTTTATCTAATGAATCAAGATAGGCAGGTTGTTTTCTCACCTGTTCAAGACTATCTTTCTTTTGATAGTCCCTTACTTCTTCCGACAGCAGCGGTACTGGACGAATACTGTCCCAATACGAGGCAGTTTTTTTATTCGAGCTGTCATAAAATTTTATGATGGTATTGTCGAAGAACTTTTTAGTAAAACGGGGTTTGAGATTAAACTGGTCATACACTTCTAAAAAGTTCCCAAAGAAATCGAAGCCCAGTATTTTCCCGGATGGATAGAATACCTGGTTTTTGATAACCCAGGTGCTGCCCGTGGGCACCTGTTGTTGTACGATGCGCAAAGTATCTAACAATTCAAGCTGCTGCTTTTTCAGCAACATCAGATCAACACTGTGTATGTACCAGTCACCCTCGGTGATGTTGATGTATCCGGTAAATAGTGGCTCATAGGTTCGCTTAGGTGTGACTTTGATTCGATTGATTTCAATGCCATTCTCAAAAAATGTTCCTTCGAATTTATAGCGATAATAATTAAGGGCTCCGGTTGAAATTGGTGAGATAAATCCTCTTGGATTCAAGCCCTGCCCTACCTGAATGACATTTCTATAAAAGTTGATGTCTTGTGGCGTGTTGAACCCAAATCCACTACTGCTGCCACTTACTCTTGTCGAAACTACCTCAACTTTACTTTTTCCGTTGCTATCCACCGACAATCTGGTGAGTGATTCCGACAAATAAATCATTCTTTTCTTTGTAGTGTCACCTTCTACAGTATCGCCTTCAACGAAAGTTACTTTCTGCCCGAACAATCTTTTGGGATATTTCCTCAGCTGTAACTGTCCTTTTACATACACTTCACATTGGTAGGCAGTCAATTCTTGTAAGTGTGCCTTACGGGCAGCTATTGCCTTTCGGATGATAGGGTATGCAGGATCTTCGCCAGTTGAATTCACCTCTACCTGTGCTAATTGATATTGTCGCGGACTCAGTACGAAATCTAATTGTAAATCTTCTTTGCCAATTTTTACCTTTTTTTCCAGCGTTGTATACCCTATGTATTGACAGACCAAAATATATTCTCCTGGATTGAGCTGGAGTTGATAATATCCCTTGCCATTGGCTGAAACTCCTCTGGTTGTGCCTTTTACCAGAATGGAAGAAAAGGCAAGTACCTGACCTGTCGAATCTTTCACATATCCCTTAACCTCAGTGGCTGATGCTAATTGAAAGGAAGAAAAGCAAAGTAAAGAGAATAAAAAAAAGTAGATAGTTTTAGTCATACCATACATACGGATTGGAATATAAAAAGTTACAAAATTATTCCAAAAATAGTGCCGCTCTTTGCTATTCGAGGTTTATGCTAATAATTGCTCGGAAAATACGTCTCAGATGATAGCCTGTCAGTGCTCCCATACCGCTTACAAGTCCACCGATTAATCCGGTCACCAAAATCAATAAGAGAGAAGAATTACCCAAGCTTAGCATAGGGGCGACTCTTTGTGATAATAGGTGTTGGTTGAAAGTATCTTTAATAAAAGCCAAAATGACCCACAAAAAGAACATTCCCGTGAATCCGGCAAAGAAGGTAGTGAAAGCGCTTTGGCGAATCGTTAGAGCAATTATTGCAGATGTAAAAACAAAAAACCACCAGGGGAAATTGGTATAAACACCAATTACATATCCAAGGTAAGCTGTAAGGAATATTGAGGTCAGTAACTTCATTGTCATCAAATTTTTTAATTGGAAAAACTCATACGCCACTTCATCTGATCACTGGATGCAGCAGCTTCTCGTTTCAGAAAAATCGCTTTGTTATAGGTTCCCTCTACCCAGTTGTTCACAAATGTATCGTAGTAAATACTCCCGGGATTACCACTTTGTCCGCCTGCATACACACAATAGGCGTCTGTTTCTGCAGTCAAATGTACCACCATCCTCCAACCTGGTCCGTGATTGGATTTAGTTGCATTGATGATATTCTCTCCTCCACCAATGCCCAAATGTAATCTACTGAAGGAGGGCAATTTGAGCAAGTGATTAATATACGTATCCTTGAAAGCAGACCAATTAACCTTTCCGGCACTTTCCAGTGTTTCAATGTACTTGATAGCTTTTCGAACAGCGGTCATCACCGCATCCTGAATGGTTTCCGTTTTTCCCTTGGTTTGGATATCATCAGCCATAAAATCGCCTTTCCCTTTCAACATTCTCTCCAACAGTGCATAAGAGTCGGGCCAGGGCAAGGTGAGTTTGGATGCAGCTATTTCATCTCCCCATACTGCTGATTCCAGACTATCCCAAACACATTGAAAAATGGTTGCTCCCCTTTCTTGTGGATCGTTCCGAAGGTTCCAGTTTTCCATTTCACCAATCAACTTTTTTTCATTGGGTGTCAGTGCATTTTTATCCAAATATTTCATCAGTGCCGGACGAGCCATTTCGGCGAAGACATTGTAATTGCTGGTTTGCATTTTCATCATATCATCCGGTGTAATTTCATTCATTTCAGTTAATCTCCGGTTAATGATGATCCCTCTGTAAAGGGGGAAATGTCCGGCAGAACCCAGATAATAAGGATAGGTAGAATCTACCGGCTTTTGATTGGCGCTGCTGACGAAGCCACGGACAGGATTTTTAATAAATGGATTTTCCTGCGTGGGTATAAACCCTTGCCATTGATAGAATGAATCAGTTCCCGGCATCACAAAATCACCCTGGTGTTTCCATTTGGCAATGAACTTTCCCTGCTGCTTGATGGCAATATCACCCGCTTTAGATGCGAAAACGAAATTCTGACCGGGACATGTCCAATGCTTGATAGCTTCAGCATAATCAGTAAAGTTTTTTGCTCTGTTCAACAACAAGAATGCTTTGATACCTTCATTACTTGATGTTGCAGTCCATTTTACAGTCATAGTCAACCCACGTGAATCCGGAATATTGAACTCTTTATCGTAAAGAACGGAGCCAAACTTCGTGATTGGAATCAACTCGCTCACATTAGCACCATCTTTAACTTGTATCATTTCCTGCCGCTGGTCAGCCATGATCCAATTACCATTCATCAGGTATTCTTTCTTTAATTCATCCTTAAAACGAACTGTGTACAAATCCATTACATCTCTTCCTGCGTTGGTAACTCCCCAAGCTATACTATCGTTGAACCCAATCACTATTGCCGGTGAACCGGGAAAACTGGCACCATAGGTATTGTGAGTGGGGGTAGATAACTGCATTTCAAACCATAGACTGGGTAGGTTCAGTCCCAAATGAGGGTCATTGCAAAGAATGGGTGCTTTACTTTTGGTTTTACTACCACTGACTGCCCAGTTGTTGCTGCCATTATCGGCATCCGGCTGCCTTGGAGTAAATTTTGATGCCGGACTAGAATAAGCAATGTTGGAATCATTGGTAGCCAGATACCTGACCGCAACATCGGAAGGAGCTTGGGGACGTTTCACAGGTTTAGTGAAAGGCGTACCCTTTGGAATTATAGGATCCAATGAATCCTGCAACAAAGGATATAATTGACGAAAATTATCCCAACCAAAATAATTTTTAGCATTGGTCATTTGTAAATCGGTAGATACGTCTCTTCCACTTAAATCAAATGCCATGAACATCATGAAAAGATAGGTTTTGAGGGGTGTCCATTTTTCCGGCTCGTAATCCAGCAATTTATATTCAAAGGGAATATCCTCAGGACGTAGGCTGTTGATATAGGCATTTACGCCAGCAGCATAGGCATCAACAGCCATTTTGGAAGTTGAATCTTTGTCAGATTCCGCCATAGCTTGTTCGGCACCATACACCATTCCGATGCGGCGAAAAAAACGGTCGGTATTCAACATCTCTTTCCCTAAAATTTCACTCAATCTTCCCGCGGCAGCGTGGGTTTGAAATTCCATCTGCCATAAACGGAAACGGGCATGAATAAATCCCTGTGCGAAATACGCATCAAAATCATTGTCAGCATACACATGAGGTACCAACTTCTGATCGATGTAAACATCCACCTTCCCCTTCAGTTCAGGGGACTTCACGGCCAAATCAAAATTGGGTGTAGCCGATTCAGCATTTTGCCAAAAACCCTGCTGTGGAGATAGAAAATAACCCAGTCTGGGAGATTTCATCGCGCCCAATGACCATTGCCTGTTGAGTGCCCAAACCAGGGCGACTGTGATTGTCAAGGAAAGAAAGAAATAAACAAATCGCATGAAGAATGGTTAAACTAAGTATGAAAGTACAATTTTTTTGATATAAGCACCTGTTTTCAAGCGGCTTATCCCACTGGCGTGGGGAATACCTATGCTTTCGTAACTTTGCACCCAATCTGATGAAAAAGTTCAACGTTCCCCCTACGTACAGGAGTCCCCTCATCACTGCTATAAAACAGCGGAGGAAGGAAGCCGATAAACTAAAAAAAGACTTTACCCCTACCCTATTGGATATGGGTCCGCTGCGCATCTGGCTGGCCCGTCATTTCGGATTCTGTTATGGGGTTGAAAATGCCATTGAAATTGCCTTTGAAACCATCACTCGCCATCCCGGAAAACGCATTTTTCTTCTCAGTGAAATGATTCACAATCCACAGGTGAATGCAGATTTGATTGCACTGGGGGTTCGTTTTTTACAAGACACCAAAGGGAATCAGTTGATTCCTTTCGAAGAACTTAGTAAACAAGATATTGTCATCATACCTGCCTTTGGAACTACACTTGCCATTGAGCACCAATTGAAAGAGAAGGGAATCGAAACAGCAGCCTATAATACCACTTGTCCTTTTGTAGAAAAGGTTTGGAACCGAGGCGAGCAGATAGCTGCAAAAGGATATACCATTGTTGTGCATGGAAAACCGGGTCACGAAGAAACGCGTGCGACTTTTTCCCGGGCGGCAGCTAATGCTCCAACAATTATTGTCAACGATTTGAAAGAAGCCGCTATACTCGGTGAATTCATCACAGGGCAAAGAAATATTGATAGTTTCTCTTCCCTATTTTCCGGACAATATTCCAATGGCTTTGATCCTTCCATTCACTTGAATAAAATCGGAGTGATCAACCAAACAACCCAACTGTCTAGTGACACACAAGCGATTGCTGAATACCTGAAGCAAGTGATGATAAATCATTATCACCTCACCCCCGATCAGGTTGCTCTCCATTTTGCCGATACGCGTGACACATTATGTTATGCCACTAATGACAACCAAACAGCAGTAAGAGAGATGTTATCAACTCCTGCAGATTTGGCAATCGTCATCGGCGGTTATAATAGCAGCAATACCTCTCATCTGGTGGAACTTTGTGAACAACACTTACCTACCTGGTTCATAGATGCACCGGAAAGATTGATATCTGAGCAAGAAATTGAACATCGCCGCTGGGACACGAAAGAACTTCAACTCCATCAAGATTATCTGCCGGCACATCGACCCCTCACTATATTGATGACCAGTGGCGCTAGCTGTCCGGATGCAGTGGTAGATGCTGTCATTCAACGATTGGCCCGCTTTTATGGGGTTGAAATCAAATTGGGTCAGCTAACGATGGAATGGTGCAGTTAATCCTGCCTGCCACCAACTTGTCATTTTCAGAAAATTCGTAATTTAACTGCGCTAAAATACTGGTGTAAGCTAATCTAGGTCGATGATTGAGACGAAAGTTTAATAATCAGCTATTTTACCTTCGGATAATTTTTAGTCTTTCAAATAGTAATATAAATCCTGTCCATGCCTACTTGGTTCATTCAAGCCATCAGTTATATTTGGCCGGTTACCGTCAGGCAATTTGACTCAAAGTTCAGTGGTCATCTTTTTATTCGCTATTTCATGGGTAGAAAGATACTGGATACCCGCATGACCAACTACTCATTCGGAGGGTTACAAAAAGTGCTCAAACGCTCACTTGAGTTACTTCCTTTCCAACATAACACTCGGAGTATTTTAATTCTTGGTTTTGGTGCCGGATCAGTTCTTCAGACAATACGAAGTCAATATCAAAGCAAGGCAAAGATAACCGGAGTTGATATCGATGATGTGATGTTCACCATTGCCAGGGAGGAATTCGATATAGAGGAAGGATCGGATACCCGTTTTATTACAGCAGATGCTACTGACTGGATTAAATATCAAGCAGGGAAATACAATCTAATCATCATTGATCTTTTCATCATTGATACACTCCCATCGACTGCCACTGAATATGAATTTATAGAACACATTAGCACGGCACTGGCACCCGGAGGTCAACTTATTTTCAACACAATTCCTGAAACGCTCCCCACCGAAGCGCTGGAAACAATGATCGATCACTTTGAAAATCTGGGAGTTGAAGTAAGAAAAATGAAAAAGTGGGGATACTCTAATAATATCATCCTCGGCATAAAATCCAGTCAGTTGACTGCCTCTCAGTAGAATAATTTCTACATAATAAGGAAAAACCCTATCCTTTTTTGGGGCATTCCCCTCTTGCCAACTCTTAGTTACCCATCTAGTTTTGTCCCTGTTAACCGGTTCATTCCGGATTTTCAATCACAAACACACCTTTATATGAAATATTTACTCCCATTGTTATCTAGTTTTCTGGTTTACTCTGTATCAGCACAGAATTCTGAAACTTCTTTTTCTGGCTATTCTTCACCCTATGAAGTATTCATTCAGCCGGCATCAAAAAATGTAAAAAAATATATTCGCAACTTCAACAGCGAAAGCAAAGCCGACTTTGAATACTGGCAAACCATACCGGAACAGGTATCCATTCAAAACGGCTTCTATCGAATAAGGTTGACTTCCAACCATTCTATCCAACTGGAAGGACTCAATATCAGAAAAGTACATCAGCAGGAGAATTCTACTGAAGAAGTACGTTCATTACTTCCAAGAAATTATTATCGGATTGAACAACCGAATGAAAAAACGATTGAGTTGTATTTTTCAGCGGGTGCCAATACTTTTTTCTCAGAAACACCGGGCTTTATTATTATCAGTGGATTGAAGAGAGGCAATCAAGAAAAAATGCCTGATTTGTTGATAGGAACTACACCCTATTTCAATCTGGCTTCGAAAAATAAACAGTCCAATTCTCCGCTTTTAGCCAGCAGATAAATTTGGAGGGGGCTTCTTTGTAAAAAAGAAGTAATTTCCACTATAATTTATTTGTAATGAATTCATCAAAAGGATTACCAAATCTTCTGTTCCTATATAAGTGTGCAGCTGCAATAACTCTATTCATAATTACAACAAGTCTGGCTGTTGCCCAAGATAATCCGGCTTATGTTTTATACAATGCCAAAGGAAAGAAGTTGCAGTACGGGAAAATGATGCAGCAATTGGGTGATAAAGACATACTCCTCTTTGGAGAATATCATAACAATCCCATTGCTCACTGGCTTCAGTTGGAAGTGACTACTCAACTGGCCGAACAACGTCAACTTGTTCTGGGTGCTGAAATGTTTGAACAAGACAATCAACAAGCACTTACTGATTTCATACAGGGGAAAATTTCAGAGCGTCAATTAGATTCCAATGCTCGCCTGTGGAAGAACTATCCTACTGATTATGCACCACTGGTGCGCTTTGCCAAAAATAAGGGTATAGCATTTTCGGCTACCAACATTCCCCGGCGCTATGCATCATTGGTAGCAAGGGCTGGACTAGAAGCGTTGGATACGTTGGGTTCAGTGCAAAAA
>JBJTJJ010000326.1:0-12528 GCA_046095445.1 Sediminibacterium sp. | reverse complement strand
ATGTTATGTGCGGATGTTCCGGACTTTAATCACCTGGAATTAATAAAAGTATTGAAGGGAGCTCTGGCGGAAGGGATTTCAAAGAGGGCAGGATGTTCTCCTCCCGGGATATCAACTATCTGTACTTGCTGGCAGGTACTGCAGTTTTGGACTTCCTGTTTGAATACCGGCCAGGAATACATTTGAATGGGTGAGTCATTCAGTCCCTGAAAGAAAATGATATCCGACTTGAAACCTTTGGTGAAATTCAATAGCGAGCGGTTAAAATACGCCGCAGGGTTGCTGGTGGTTATTCCGTATGCATTCCTCAGACGGGTGCAAAAGCTACTGGCCTGCGTGCTTCCGGCTTCTTCAAGTCCGCAACGATAAACTAGGTTGAGTGGTCCGGGCGCGTTGGCAATTACGCCATTGGTGGTATGCATGGTGTTCAGGCGGGTGACCATGTACCCTCCCTGAGAATGCCCTCCTAAAAAAATCTTCTTAACCTGGATGCCCAGTTCCTGTGATGCCTTGTTCTTTAACCAGAGCAGTGCTGCTTCCCCCACCATGATGTTATCGCCCAGTAATACATTTTCTTGCGGATAGATGACACTGATGATCATCATGTCTTTTCTGTCAAGAATATTTTTGAATTGATCCAGGGTAGAATTGGCAGCGGCCATCAAATCTTTGTCAAAGGTTACCGAACCATGAAAGACCATTAACACGTCTGCAGAAGTTGCGGCGGGCTTTTCCAGAATGATAGAAACAGTCTGGTTGTTGTAGTTAATTGTGCGGTTTTCGCGGGTAGTCGCTGGTGTTTCTGTGGTTGTATCTTTTTTGCAGGAAAAAAGAAGTAAGGTTATCCAAATCAGGTGTCTCATAAATAAAGATTACTAATTAGACAATGGTCGGGGTGAAAGGTTTAATTGCCAAAACTGGAATTAGCCCCCGATCTTATATACCCTTTGTTTTGAAGCGGAAGCCATACCTGATACCAATCGATGAAATAGCATCACCATTGTTGTCATTTTGAAACGAACAATTGAAGCCGAGCAATCGGCCTTCTTTTAACTTCCAGTCATGTATTATTCGGAAACAATATCCAATATTAAAGTGATTGTTGTCTGTTTCTTTAAATACATAGAAAGGTTGGCGGAACCAGGCATTCTGACTTCCGTAATATTGGTACCCATTGGGTGATGAATTCAATTGAAAACGAAAAACTGGGGCTACTCCCAATTTTAATCCAGATTGCTTTTTACTGGAAAATCGATAAGTAAAAAAACTGGAAAGCTGAATTCCTGCTGTAACCCATCTGGGGACATCTGTTGTTAAGTCCGGTGGAGTTGAGGGGGCATTTGTTATGAAGCCGGGAAACGCTAGCCCGGTATGAAAACTAAAACCAAGATTGTAATCCACATAAAAGTGTTTGGAGGACTTTTTTTCCAGATCGAAATTGATCAGAACTCCATTCAAGTCCCCACTACCATGGAATGAGTAGTTCATTCCGGAAAAAAGATACTTATGATCAGACTGTGCAGTACAATCAGTACTAACATGCAGCATGATGGTTAAGAGTATTGCAAATGAAACTCGAATTTTCATTGATACAAGAGTTATGAAATAAAATTACTATAAATATTTAGGGTTCTTTGTATTTCAAAAAAATATCGATAAAAAAATATGGATGATCATCTCAACGATTACATCATTGCTCTATTTTGAATCGTACCACCACATACAATTCTCTTCCTCTCGTTGGTCCCCAAACGGAAGAGGTATCGAAAAAGGGACTAAATGGATACTGCCAGCTGATGATAGGTTGTCTTTGCCGGAAATCAAAAATGTTTTCACAGCCACCATACAATTCAGTTGTTTTGAAATTGTAGGTGAATTGGGCATTGACCAACGTAAAGGGTTGGGAAAAATGACGCAAAAAAACCCACCGAAATTCGGTATTGCTAATTACCTTAATTTCAAATCCTTCAATCTCACCAGTTGATTAACCACTCTTCTATATTTCAGAACGAGAGTGATGAGACCTACTATAGGCATACAAACCGATAAAAGAAAGAGGGAATTTCTGTTGGATTTATCAATAATATTAGTCGAGTATAATGTTTTGGTTAGTAATATCGAAAGAATCATTAGAATTAGGTTCAAAACCAAAACGGATATGAAATCTGCCATATTGAAATTTAATTAAGTTGGATTATTTTCTTGGTGTTTGTTTTCTTTAATACGAGAATAACTTTGGTGATGGTTAGGCATACTATGCCTCCAGTTCTCCAATTCACGCTCATATCATGGGTGAATATGAGATACCATTCTAAAAAAATCAGGAGAAAGAAAAAAATGGTTTCGGACTTACCAAACTTTTTCATATAGATAGTACTATTGGAATTAAAAATACAAATAAAAATTTAATCTAATTGGACGGTGCCTTTTGCCTGGGTTAGCATTTCCATCTTTTTCGGAGTAAATGGAATTTAGGTGTAAAGTCGAAGTGGGGGGTATAAAATAAAATAAGTGGTCGAAGTTCAACCACTTATTTCCAGTATTGTTGCCTGACCTGGATTCGAACCAAGACAAACAGAACCAAAATCTGTCGTACTACCCTTATACTATCAGGCAATCCTGGAACGCTGCCCGGGGGCTTTGTTCGGGGTGCAAAAATACAATAGCGAAAGAATTGTTCCAAATCTTATTGAAAGGCAGAACTTTAGTACGCTGTTAGCTGATAATTCAATCGAAAAACTTAATATTAAACTCGCAAACCATCCTTGTATGAAGCACTTTTACCTTATTTCCCTAATGACTCTTCTCATGTCAGCCACTTCCTTCCATCAACCCCCCGGAAAAAAAGTTATTTTTTTCGGTGATTCCATCACTGAAGCTGCGATTAAACCTGGAGGTTACATCCGCCTGATGGATTCCATGATTGCGACCGCCAATTTATCCTCCCAATATGAATTGATCGGCGCCGGCATAAGTGGTAATAAAATCTATGATTTGTACCTGCGCATGGAAAAAGATGTACTCTCTAAAAAACCAGACATTGTAGTGATTTATGTAGGAGTCAATGACGTTTGGCACAAAGCAACCAGTGGCACCGGTACGGACTATGACAAATTCGCGCGCTTTTATGAAGCACTGGTCAACAAATTACAGGAAACAGGAATTCAGGTCATCGTTTGCACGCCAGCAGTGATAGGGGAGAGAACCGATCACTCCAATCAGCAAGATGGAGATCTGAACCTTTACAGCCGTTGGCTTAGAAACTTTAGTGCGACTAAAAAAATTCCATTGGTGGACCTGCGCCGCAGCTTCATTGAATTTAACCTTGCCAACAACCCCCAGAACAAAGAATCAGGAATTCTAACAACCGACAGGGTACATCTCAATGCCAAAGGAAACTTGCTGGTGGCATCAGAAATGTGGAAAGCCATTCAAAGTATACCTTGATACTGCCGAATTTCCGGTAGTACCCATGAGTACAAAAAAGGTAACAACATTATTTAGGAATGCCGTACAATCAAGTCCAGGTGCTTCTTTCCCCTGCGAACCAAAATATACCGGTTATTCAACAGATCAGCATCACCAATCAGGGTCTGTATATCAGTCAACTTTTTTTCATTGATGCTGACACCACAACCTTGAATTAATTATTTTGATTCTCCCTTACTGGGGAATACACCGGCTTCGGCCAATAAACTGACAATATTCACCGGCCACTCACCTGTGTAAGAAAGTGTGGGGAGTCCGCTTTGTTCCAACACCTCCGGACTGGTATTTTGGATGAAACCGACAGCATCGCCACCGAAAAATCCCCGGGTAGTAGCAAGAATGCTATCCAACACTTCTTTCCCGTGAACAAATCCAGTTACTTCCAAAGCCAATTTTTGTTGCAGTGACCTTGCTTCCGGTTGTTGTCTGTGCGCTTCAATCAACTCAGTGATTTCAGACTCAGGTAAGAGGGTAAAAATTTTAATCCACTTCTCTGCATCTTCATCTGCTGCATTTAACCAGAACTGGTAAAATTGATAGGGACTTGTTTTTGCAGGATCGAGCCACACATTGCCCTTTTCAGTTTTTCCAAACTTCCCGCCATCGGTTTTGGTGATTAAAGGACAAGTAAGTGCATAAGCATCACCGGCCCCTTTTTTCCGAATTAATTCTGTGCCGGTGACCATATTACCCCACTGATCACTTCCGCCCATTTGTAGCCGACAATTGTGGTGTGTACACAACCAATAAAAATCATAGCCCTGCACCAACTGATAGGTGAATTCTGTGAAACTCATGCCCTGCTCAGATTCCAGCCGCTTCTTCACACTGTCTTTCGCCATCATATAATTGACAGTAATGTGCTTCCCTACATCCCGGATAAAAGTCAGGAATTCCATTCCCCTGAACCAATCATAGTTATTGACCAGCAATGCGCCGTTGGAGTGATCGGAAGAAAAATCAAGAAAGCGGGCAAGCTGTTTGCGAATGCCCTCCAGGTTGAGTTGTAGAGTTGCTTCGTCGAGCAAATTTCTTTCCTCACTTTTTCCGCTCGGGTCTCCGACCATGCCGGTAGCGCCTCCCACCAGTGCAACAGGACGATGACCTGCCCTTTGTAAATGAACCAGCAATAAAATAGGAACCAGACTGCCGATGTGCAAACTGTCTGAAGTAGGGTCGAAACCTACATATCCCGTAATTTTTTCCTTATTCAACCATTCCTCTGTGCCGGGCATACAATCCTGTAACATACCGCGCCAGCGCAATTCATCGATGAGATTGATTTCTCTGTTCATACAACAAAAGTAAGGAATGAAAGCATTGAGGCACGAGGGAACAGCAACTTGCCTAACTTTGCGACCATGAAACCAACCGGCGAAGGCACCCGCATCCTGAATTTCCTTGTTGATACCCTCCTCATTTTTATCGTAGCTGTTTTGTTGATGCGGGTCTGGAACTGGTATGTTTTTTACTGGGGGTATATGCCCCTGAATTTTGGATGGTTTTTCTTCGGATTCCTATTTCTCTACTATTTTCTGTGGGAATCGCTCACAGGCCGCACCCCGGGCAAAATGGTCAGCATGACCAGGGTTGTTAATGAACAAGGTCGTAGACCAGGCGTTGTAGCAGTATTCATCCGATCTGTCGTAAGACTCTTCCTCCCCGACCTATTTTTTCTGCCTTTTCTGGGAATGACTTTACACGATTATCTCAGCAAAACCAGGGTGGTACGTTTTGAATAGCTTTTCCTCATCTCGCAACCAAAGCACCTGTTCGGTGTTATAACTTTGCGCACCCAAGAAGCACCTGATTATGGCAAGGATCCCCATTAATATCGCTACCGGTAGTTTGCAGCAACCAGAAATGATTGTTGGTATTGACTTAGGCACCACCAATAGTCTGATAGCGATCCTGCATCCCGAAAGCAGACAACCGGTGGCTTTGAAGGAATATAATTCAAGCAGTCTCGTGCCCAGTGTGATACATTTTGACGCTACCGGTAATGTGGAAGTGGGTGACGCAGCAAAAGCCTATCTGGAAACAGATCCTGCCAACACCATCTTCAGTGCCAAGCGCCTGATGGGAAAGAATTACAATGATATTCGGGAACATGCCAATTTTTTTACCTACAAAGTCATCGATACTGACGATGATCAATTGGTGAAAGTTCAGGTAGGAGAAAAATTTTATTCCCCTATTGAATTGTCCTCCCTTCTCTTGAAAGAGCTGAAAGCACGCGCAGAACATATTCTCAAAACACCGGTTACCAAAGCCGTGGTTACTGTGCCCGCTTATTTCAATGATGCCCAGCGACAGGCCACCCGCGATGCAGGCAAACTGGCAGGATTGGATATACTGCGCATCGTTAATGAACCCACAGCAGCCAGTCTTGCGTATGGTATCGGACTCGACCCGGCGGATGAAAAGACCATAGCAGTGTATGATCTGGGCGGCGGTACCTTTGATATATCTATTTTGCACATCACCCAGGGAATTTTTGAAGTGTTGAGCACCAATGGAAATACTTATCTGGGAGGTGATGATTTTGACCGGTTGATCGTTCAACATTGGCTGGAGCAAACCGGAATCAGCATTGCAGTAGCATCACAGGATAAGCAGACCTTCCAGCAACTGCGGTTGCTGGCCGAAGAAGCGAAGCGCCACCTCAGTTCACATGAAAATTTTAAAGCCGGCTGGCAAACACATCAACTCTCACTGAGTAAAGCCGAGTTTGAAAATTTAATCGCACCGCTTGTGGAGGCAACCATTGATTGTTGCCGGAAAGCTATGCAGGATGCGGGCAAAAGCATTGCAGATATTAATGCCGTAGTGATGGTTGGCGGATCTACTCGTGTACCTGCAGTGAAAGAGGCCGTGAGCAAATTCTTTGCGCAGCCGGTGAATGATTCACTGAATCCTGATGAAGTGGTGGCAATTGGTGCTGCTATTCAGGCAGATATTTTAGCGGGCAATAGCAGACAATTGTTATTGCTCGATGTAACTCCGCTCAGTCTGGGCATTGAGACCATGGGTGGTTTGATGGATGTACTCATACCCCGCAATTCGAAAATCCCTTGCGCAGCAGCCAGACAATATACAACGCAACGCGATGGGCAGGGTGATATGCGCATCACCGTTTTTCAGGGTGAGCGTGATCTGGTAAAAGATAACCGACGCCTCGCATCTTTTAATCTGAAAGGAATTCCGGGCATGCCGGCTGGACTTCCCAAGGTGGAAGTAAGTTTCACCATCAATGCTGATGGAATTTTATCAGTCAAAGCCAAGGAATTGCGCAGTGGAGTAGCACAGGAAATTGAAGTCAAGCCGCAATATGGTTTGACTTCGGAAGAGATTGAACAGATGTTACGGGACAGCATTACACATGCTCAGCAGGATATGCAGGAAAGGGCATTGGTGGAAGCAAGAACGGAAGGAGAACAACTGCTCGAGGTAACTGAAAAATTCATTGCCAAACATGCAGCAGACCTGACCAGGGAAGAGATACAATCTACAGCCGCAGCCCTGCAGGCTTTGCAGTTATCCCTTACAATGACCGATAAAAATTTGATTCAGGCAAAGTCCGAAGAATTGAATGAAATTTCCCGACCTTTTGCCGAGCGCATGATGGATGCTTCTGTGAAATCAGCATTGCAGGGGAAGAAGGTTTGATGCTTTATTGAGCATCTTTTTCTGCATCCAAGCTCCACTTACGTAAGAGATATTTTCCCAACAGATCGAACTCCAGGTTAACAGAACTACCAGGGACTATTTCAAATAGGTTAGTATAGTGGAAAGTATAGGGAATGATAGCAACAGAGAAGGAAGATTTGTCTACATCGAAACAGGTAAGACTGATGCCGTTGACAGCGATAGAGCCCTTTTCAATGAGGAGGGGCGCAAATTTTTCGGGAAAGGAAAATCGATAGAGCCAGCTCCCGTTATTGTCTTCTCTTTAAATACAGGTCCCGGTACTTTCTACGGCCCCCTGTACCATGGGACCAAAAAAACGACCGCTTGCCGGTAAGCACCGTTCCAGGTTCACCAAACTGCCGGTTTCCCAATTACCACAATTGGTTTTTTCCAGGGTTTCACGGATGGCGGTTACCCGGTGACAGCCGGATTTGATATCCTCTACAGTAAGACAGATGCCGTTGTGGGATAAACTCTGATCGACGTGCAGCTCTTCTGCAAGGGGGGATTCCACCCAAAAAACCTTTCCGGTTCCAAGTTCATCGACTGAAACAACCCTACCCAAGTATTCTATGATGCCCGTAAACATGGCGGCAAGGTACGGGAGGAACCGGCTTTTTTAGAGATAAAATGGGTTAAAAATGAATCAATAGTTGGAAATTTCCAGGGACATGGTATCTTTGCCCTCCTAAAAATAACCGGGGAGGTATATAATTATGCTGATCATCGATTCAAAAGATTGCGAAAACATTGACAAGGCGCTCAAGAAGTACAAGAAGAAATTCGAAAAGAGCAAGACCTTATTGCAACTCAGAAGCCGCCAGGCCTTTGTAAAGCCCTCAGTGGTGCGTCGTGGCGAAGTGCTGAAAGCCATCTACAAGCAAAACATCGCCAGCGGTAAGATTACCAAGTAAGACCGCGCGATCAACCATATTTAAGTAGCCGGAGTTTAGTAACTTTAGGCTACTTTTTTTTATGCCCCATCCTTCCATTGAAAAGTTCATCCACTATCTCCGCTATGAGCGACGTTATTCGCCTCATACGGTAACTGCGTATGAATTGGATTTGACACAATGGTCGACTTATCTGGCATCGGCTTATGATGCGCCGGCACCTGCAGTGGTAACCACACCCATGGTCAGGAGTTGGCTTGCGGAGTTGAAAGAGGAAGGCATTAGCTCGAGAAGTATCAACCGAAAAATTTCCTCCCTACAATCTTATTATAGGTACCTGATGAAAATGGGAGAAGTGACGCGCACTCCCATGGCGACTATTATTCCCCCCAAGGTACAGAAGCGGTTACCTTCATTTGTGGCGGAAGAAGACATGCAACGGTTATTGATGGAGCTCTCAGGTGACCGGGAATTTATGGGGAGAACAGAGTACCTCATTTTATGTGTGTTGTATGCTGCCGGCTTGCGGGTAAGTGAATTGGTGAATTGGCGACGGAATCAATTTGATCCCTCCAACCGACAGATGCGGGTAATGGGAAAAGGGAATAAAGAGAGAATCATTCCCTTATCACCTGCTTTGATTCGGTTGTTGGAAGACTACCTGAGTCAACGACCGACTGAATGGGAGTCAGTACCGGAAGTTTTTGTTCATCCAAATGGCAAGAAGTGGACGGCCAGGCAGGTGTATGAAGTGGTGCGGAAGCACCTGAGTCGGGTAACGACTATCCAAAAGAAAAGTCCGCATATTTTACGGCACAGTTTTGCCACCCATCTGATGAACAATGGGGCAGAATTAATGGCTGTCAAGGAGTTACTGGGGCATAGTAGTCTGGCAGCGACGCAGGTATATACTCACAACAGTATTGAGCAATTGAAAGAGGTTTTCAGGAAGAGTCATCCCCGTGCATAAGGATATTTTAAAAAAAATGTAAAAACATGACATGAATCATGTTTTTGGCTATTGAAAAGCGTAACTTTCAGGTAACATTCCGGTTTGCTTCCAATGATGGGTCTGAACGCCGGAAATTTTTTTCACCCAAAATGTTTTGCCATGAATTTACAAATCCACACAGTGCACTTTGTTGCCGATGCCAAGCTGATTGAATATGTGTCTCGCAAGGCGGCTAAACTCAACACTTTCAATGATGCTTTGATAAAAGTGGAAGTGTTTCTCAAACTGGATAATGTAGTTCATCACATCAAGGACAAAGTGGTGGAGATCAAGGTACATGTGCCCCGCCACGATTTTTTCGCCAAAAGCAGTACCAAACAATTTGAAGAATCTTTTGACAAAGCCATGGATTCCATGATTAACCAACTAAAGCGCAACAAAGAGAAGCAGGCCGCATAATGGGGTTGGTTATCTGCCTTTGGCGGACAAGAAAATCGGACAGTGGGGAGGTAACCTGCTGTCCGATTTTTTTTACGGGAAAGGGCCCCTGCTGCCGGGTAGCCGGATGGGGGGAATCAGGGGCAAAAAATTATGAGAGTGAAAATTTTTCAGTATAACATTTTCCATTACCTTTGCCGTCCCAAAATAAGGGATAGATCTTTGTATTTTGCCGCTGTTGACCCTGTTGTTAGGAAACTGATAATTAGGGTATAAGCTGGCAAGAAGTAGACCAATCACGCCGAAGTAGCTCAGCTGGTAGAGCAGCTGATTTGTAATCAGCAGGTCGCGGGTTCGAGTCCCATCTTCGGCTCTCCTACATACATGGAGATAAAGAGAAGTTACGGATCGGAACAGGTTCGTTTTTTTTACTTCGTGTGATGCATACAGGGGCAGATGGCCGAGCGGTTAAAGGCGACAGACTGTAAATCTGTTCTCTCACGAGTACGCAGGTTCGAACCCTGCTCTGCCCACTTCCATTGTTCTACAGAACAATGTATGGTTCTTTGGTATGTGTTCTCCGGCTTCAGTCGGATGACAGTTACAAGCGGAAGTAGCTCAATTGGTAGAGCGATAGCCTTCCAAGCTATAGGTCGCGAGTTCGACCCTCGTCTTCCGCTCCAGATGGTTTACTGAGTGATTGCCGTTGTAGCTCAGTGGTAGAGCACTTCCTTGGTAAGGAAGAGGTCGTGAGTTCAATTCTCATCAACGGCTCTGCTTTCACCGAAAAAACGGTAAAAAACGATTTAAGGCCTCGAGTTGGCCGGTATCGCAGGGAAATGATTACCTTGCGCGCTGAAAACTCAAAAAAAATAAAACCGGTTGCCAGCAACCACCATTGAAAAAACAAAAAAAACGATAAAAATGGCAAAAGAGACCTTCAAGCGGGAGAAACCCCACGTAAACGTAGGTACCATCGGTCACGTTGACCATGGTAAGACTACCTTGACTGCAGCTATCACTATGATCTTGTCCAAGAAGGGCATGGGTAATGTGGCGAAGAAGTATGATGAGATTGATGGTGCACCTGAAGAAAAAGAAAGGGGTATTACAATTAATACGGCACACGTTGAGTACCAGACCAACGCCCGTCACTATGCACACGTTGACTGTCCAGGCCACGCTGACTATGTGAAGAACATGATCACCGGTGCTGCCCAGATGGATGGTGCTATCCTCGTTGTTGCTGCAACTGATGGTCCTATGCCACAAACTAAAGAGCACATCCTGTTGGCTCGTCAGGTAGGTGTACCTCGTATCGTTGTTTTCATGAACAAAGTTGACCTGGTAGATGATCCCGAGCTGCTGGAACTGGTAGAAATGGAAATCCGTGAATTGTTGACCTCTTATGGTTTTGATGGTGATAACACACCTATCATCCAGGGTTCTGCAACAGGTGCTTTGGCTGAAGATCCAAAGTGGGTTGCTAAGATCGACGAACTGATGGATGCTGTTGATACATATATTCCGCTGCCTCCCCGTCCGGTTGATATGCCTTTCCTGATGAGTGTGGAAGACGTATTCTCTATCACTGGTCGTGGTACAGTTGCTACCGGTCGTATCGAGCGTGGTCGTGTGAAAGTAGGTGATGCGATTGAAATCGTAGGTTTGATGGAAGCTCCACTGGCTTCTACCGTGACCGGTGTTGAAATGTTCAAAAAATTATTGGATGAGGGTGAAGCCGGAGACAACGCAGGTCTGTTGTTGCGCGGTATTGAGAAAAACCAAATCCGTCGTGGTATGGTTCTTTGTAAGCCAGCTTCTATCACTCCCCACACTGAATTCAAAGGTGAGGTGTATGTACTGAGCAAAGAAGAAGGTGGACGTCACACTCCATTCTTCAACAAGTACCGTCCTCAGTTCTATTTCCGTACGACAGACGTTACCGGTGAGGTTACGCTGCCTGCAGGAACTGAAATGGTAATGCCTGGTGATAACATCAACCTGACTGTTAAACTGATCCAGCCGATCGCTATGGAAAAAGGTCTGAAATTCGCTATCCGCGAAGGTGGACGTACCGTAGGTGCCGGCCAGGTGACTGAAATATTAAAATAAGTTTCGGGGTTCTCCCCGGGGTTTATTTTGCAAATCTTTCAATATATTTGCAGTCATTTCTAAAAGCTGTTCCGGCCCTCCGGAATAGCTTTTAGCTTTAATACGGGCATAGCACAACGGTTAGTGTAGAGGTCTCCAAAACCTTTGATCTGGGTTCGAATCCTAGTGCCCGTGCAACCTACAGATAAACGATACGTATGAACAAAATCGCTACTTATTTCCGGGAAAGCTACCAGGAATTACAGGAAAAAGTAACCTGGCCTAGCTGGAACCATCTACAGCAAAGTACCATGATCGTACTGGTGGCTACCATCATCATTACTGCTATGGTATCCCTGATGGATTTCGCCAGCAATCAATTGCTGAAACTGGTTTATTCACTCTTTAAGTAATCACAATGGATACGATAGAAACAACTTCCCCCGCGGTAGAAAATGCTGCTCCTCCGGCACCGGAAACCAAATGGTATGTGCTGCGTGTAGTTAGTGGAAAAGAGCGGAAAGTAAAGGAATACCTCGATAAAGATATTATCCGCAGCGGCTGGCAGAACATCATTCGCCAGGTTTTCCTGCCCATGGAAAAAGTCTATAAAGTGCAGAATGGCAAGAAAGTGATGCGCGAGAAAAACTATTTCCCGGGATATGTTATGCTGGAAGTTCTGGACGGAAAGCTGACAGATGATATTGTACTGCATATCAGTAACATTAGCAATGTAATGCACTTCCTTACAGATGGAAAAGGTTCCAAAGGAAATATTATTTCACTGCGCAAAGCCGAAGTGAATAAGATGCTCGGAAAGGTAGATGAGATGAATGATATGGGCGTATCTATGATTGAACCTTTCATCATTGGTGAAACCATTAAGATCGTGGAAGGACCTTTCAACGATTTCAATGGAGTGATCGAGGAAGTGAACGATGAGAAGAAGAAGCTCAAAGTAACTGTTAAGAT
>JBJTJJ010000325.1:0-5762 GCA_046095445.1 Sediminibacterium sp. | reverse complement strand
TATTTAGGAGGAGGTAATGAATGCGTTTTTGTGCAAGGGGAAATGCGCCCTCCATTACTGTTGCCTACTTTACGGCAAAGCACAAACCCCGGGGGGATGAAACAGATACGATCTGGTTGAATCGTTCTTATAATGGAATTGATTCGGCCACTGTTTTTAATCTCGAACCAGTATTCAGAATCTATCCATTACCAACAGAATTTGAATTAAGCGGGATTGTTTTGGGGCAACCCTTCTTCATTAGAATTCGTGGCAAATATCATAATTGGAAAGATATCGGACTAAACAATCAAATCGTTATGCGTGTACAAGGGAAAGATTTACCAGAAAGAATACTTGTCACTCAATCCATAGCAGATTCCCAAACTATGAATCTATTATTATTGCTGGCTAATTCGCCCGTATTAAATATGTTTTGAGTGCCGCGAATTGATTTGGCTGGTTAGAACACCACGAATTGATTATCTTGCTACACGCATCGTAAAGTTACCATGTCTACCATCCGTATCATCAGTTATAATGTCAATGGTATTCGGGCAGCCATCAATAAGGGTTTTATGGATTGGCTGGCAACCCATCCCGCTGATATCATTTGCTTACAGGAAATCAAAGCAGAAAAAGAGAACATCGACTTAGTAGCTTTGCATGCATTGGGATATGAGACTCATCTTTTTTCTGCACAAAAAAAGGGGTATAGCGGAGTTGCCATTCTTACCCGTATCAGTCCGATAAAAGTTACCACCGGACATGGAGCTGTTATCAGCGATGAGGAAGGAAGAGTTATTACCGCCGAATTCAAATATTTCACCCTCGTAAATGCTTACTTTCCATCCGGCACCAGCGGTGATCATCGCCAGACTTATAAATATCAATGGCTGGATGAATTCAATCAATACCTGAAAAAGGTACAGAAAACCCATCCCCACTTGATTGTTGTAGGTGATTATAATATCGCTCACAGAGAGATTGATATTCATGATCCTAAAGGAAATAAAAAATCCTCCGGATTTTTGCCGGAAGAACGGGAATGGATGGATCGCTGGTTGGCAGAGGGTTGGGTTGATACTTACAGACATTGCCATCCTGAGCAAACCGGTGCTTATTCCTGGTGGAGTCAGCGTTTTCCCTCGGTTCGATTACAAAATAAAGGATGGCGCATCGACTACATTTGTATAACGGGGAATTTGTCAGGTCACCTGAAAAAAGCGGCTATACTGCCGGAAGTAAAACACAGCGATCATTGTCCGGTATTGGCTGAATTTAGTTTTTCGGTATAACATTCAAGTATGCAACACCTTTATAACATAACTACGCTGGTTGCCCATCCGATTGTCACTGAATGGCTCCGCTGGATGAGGGAAAAACATATCCCTGATATTATGAACTCAGGATGCTTCCTGGAACAACGACTGTTACAACTGAAAGACCAGGATGAAACGGAGGGACTTACTTATTCCCTCCAGTTGTTGGCAATTAATAGGGAAGAATATGAGAAATATCTTCGGGAATTTGCCCCTGCTTTGCGTGAAGAAGGCCGCCAACGCTGGGGTGAAAATGCACTCAGCTTCAGAACGCTAATGGAGGTTGTGAATTGATTGTGGATACTTTCTGTGCCGCAAAATCTGCGTCAAAGGTCAACCGTAGAAGGCTTTTAGGGTGAGTGCATGAATCAATCAATTCAAAGGCCCGCCTAAAACCCGTGCCAGCATTGAGTTTCAGCCAATTTTAACAAAAAGTAGCAGTTGGTTGTAAATTGTCAATGCCGCTCAAATCCATAATTGATACGGGTTTCAGCCGAAATAAAAAAATCAGAAAAATATTTTGTTGATTGATAAAAGCGAATAATTTTGTCAAGTTATTAAAACCATTAAATCAACTTCCATGAACAAAGCAGAATTGATCGCTCAGATCGCTGATGATGCAGGTATCTCTAAAACACAGGCCAACGCTGCCCTGGATTCTTTTGTAGGTGCTGTTACTAAGACACTGAAAAAAGGTGACAAAGTTACGCTGGTAGGTTTTGGAACATTCTCTGTATCTAAGCGTGCTGCACGTACCGGCCGCAATCCTCAAACAGGAGCTACTATCAAAATCAAAGCAAAGAAAGTAGCTAAATTTAAGGCCGGAAAAGAATTAAGCGCTAAGCTCTAATTTTTGACCAAAATTGAAAAAACCCCGTTTATTGCGGGGTTTTTTTATTTTTGCACTTACAAATTCAATAAAAACAAACTCATGGGAAAAGGTGACAAAAAAACAGCCAAAGGAAAAAGATTCAAAGGATCCTTTGGTAAAACTAGGCCCCAGAAAGCCACCACAACTTCAAAGAAGAAAGTAAAGGCTTCCTGATCATTTCAACAAACTGTTGCAAAAAAATAGAGCAGCCTGGTCAACGCGATCAGCTGCTTTTATTTTTTTTGGCGGCAATGACCTCCAAGGCCCCCACCAGTTTATCTAACTCCTGTAGGCGGGTATATACATGAGGTGTTACACGTACACAAGAAATATTCTCCCAGACAATGCCCACTGTATGGATCTTGTATTGATTCATCAAAGCACTATCTAATTCACCCGGAGTCATACCCTGTACACTCACACCTGCTATTGCACAGGCATAAGCAGGCAAGAATGAAGTGTGTATCTTAACCCCGGGAATATCCCTGGCTTTTGTTGCCCAATAATTTTTCAGGTATCTGATCCGCTCCTCCTTTCTTTTACTGCCAATGGCCATGTGAAAATTAATTGCTTCCCCAATTCCCTGTTCAATGGGAAAACTTCTTGTGCCCAGTGTCTCAAACTTTCGGATATCACCGCTCCGTGGTTTATCATTGCAAGTCAACGGCCAAATCTTTTCAATTTTATCTTTTCGAATCCATAACATGCCGCTACCAATAGGGGCACTTAAAAACTTGTGCAAACTGGTGCCAAAATAATCACATTCCAGATCGGGTATCTTGAAATCCATCAATCCGAAAGAATGAGCCCCATCCGCTATAACTTCAATTCCACGCGCATGAGCCATGCGTGCAATCTTTGCCACCGGCATCACTTGTCCAACCCAGTTGATCACATGGGTCACATGAATCACTTTTGTTTTGGGAGTAATGGCTTTTTCAAATGCGGCAACAATTGCATCATCATCTTCTACAGGAAAATCAAAACTGATCTGCGTATAGACAATTTTATCCCGCAATGCTCGCTGCCTCCAGGCCTGTATCATATTGGGATAATCCTGTAAGGTGCCAATGACCTGATCACCGGGTCGAAGATCCATACCAAAAATGACCGTATTGAGGGCCTCCGTTGAATTTCGGTTAATGGCAATCTCATCTTCAGGACAGCCTGCCAATTGCGCCAGCTTTTGCCGAAGTGGCTCCCGACCCTGATCGAGAATTCGCCACATGTAATAAGAAGGACCTTCATTCGACAAACGATTGTATCGCTCAACCGCTTCCTGAACCACCCGGGGAGATGGACTAACACCACCATTATTCAGGTTGACGAGATTAGAATTTACCGTATACGCCTGTTGAATAGTCATCCAGAAATCCTCATCCATCGCAGCTGCCTCCGGACTCAAATGGCTAATGCGCTGACCAGCTTTCTCCCATTCAGCAGCATGTGTTTCATTGAACAAACTATAGGCGGAAAAGGCTCCCGCCATAGCACCCATCTTCCTGAGGAAGGTTCTTCTTGGTTCCATAGAAAAAAGTTGAACAGAAATGTACAAATAATAATGGGATTAACCATAAAAATCATGCTCTGAATCTTTCTTGTTAACTTTGCCAGTCAAATTTTCGTAATGAAATTGAGGTTAATTATCGGAACGGTCTTTTTACTGTTGCTACATCTGTCCACTGCTACAGCACAGTGTTCTATTTGTACCAAAACCGCCTCACAGTTGGGAGAAGGTCCTGCAGCTGCCCTCAACTCAGCCATTATTTACCTGGCACTTGCTCCCTTTGCTATTGTTGGATACCTGGGCTGGCGCTGGTGGAAAAATGAAAAGCAGGTTATGGCAGATGTGCAAGCAAGTAATACAGTAGTTAAAATTGTATCCGGATATTCTGGAGTAGGTGGATCAACCACAATTCTCATTAATTTAACCAATCTATTTAATGAAAAGGGTATAAAAACAATTTATTACGGACCGCAAACCTTTCATTTAAAAAAATGCAACGCTGCATTATTAAAATATCTCAAAATTGAGCCGAATGACATTTTACTAACACACTACTATAAACTGCCTGAAAGACCCAATGCCAAAAGAGTGGTATTGGCCTCTCATGAGAAATGGTGGTTCGAAATTTCCGACATACCTCAATACTGGGATATGGCAATTTTTTCACATGAAGAACATAAAAATTATCATAATAGATATGTGGGGCCGTACGCGATAATTCCGAATCCCAAAGAACCCTTGATAAAAAAAAATAAACCTGAATTAGAATTAGTTGCCGGCGTTATAGGAAATATTGATGAAAGAAAACAAACGCACCTAGCAATTCAAAGAGCTCTTGATGATGGATGTGAAAAAGTTTTGCTTTATGGAAAGATTATACAATCCAGCTATTTCAAGAAACATGTAAAACATCTACTATCAAATCCAAAGGTAAAATTGATGGGATTCACTAATTCTAAACAAGCAATGTATGATAGTATTGGTAGAGTTTACCATTCATCAAAGGGAGAAGTTGCCTGCTTAGTAAAAGATGAATGTAGTTATACTAACACCAAATTTTTTGGTTGTGAAGAAACCTTGCATACTATTTCCAATCTTTCGAATGATGAGATTTTTGAACTTTGGAAATCCGTTTTAAATTTTTAATTCTGGCCTTTTCATCATCTTGCAGTTTTTTGGCTACATTACAGTTCAACAAATAGTATGTCAAAAAGATTAATTCCCCTCATTAAGGCGTTTGGGCTTACGGATGGTATATTTTATTTTTTTCGCAGGATTTTTAAAAAAGATGGCCGCTATTTTTCTAATAGATACAATTCTTCAATTTATGTAAGAAATACAGTTGCGGATAAAGCCACCTTCAAACAAGTTTTTATACAAGCCCAATATGATATTAATTTTCCAATATCCCCCAAAACAATAATTGACGGTGGCGCAAATATTGGACTTGCTGCAATCTATTTTTCACATCGCTTTCCGGATTCTACCATCATTGCGGTTGAACCCAATTTAGAAAACCTTACACTCTTAAAAAAGAATATTGAAAATTATAAAAATATACATCCAATTGAAGGAGGAAATTGGAATAACAATCAACCGTTAAGCATTATTAATAGTACAGTTGATAATAATTCATTTATGGTAGAAGAAGTACCCTTCAATACGCCGAATGCTATCCCGGGTTATTCTATGGACTATTTGATGAATCTATTTAGCTGGAATTATATTGATTTACTTAAACTGGATATTGAGGGATCTGAAAAAGAAGTGTTTGAAAAGAATTATGAAACCTGGTTACCCAAAACCAAAATACTTATTATAGAATTACACGACCACATGCGACCAAAATCCTCCCAATCGGTTTTCAAGGCTATTTCCAAATTTAATTTTTCATTTCAGATGCATCATGAAAATGTAGTTTTCATCAATAGAGATTTAGTCAGGGATTGATAAATATTTAAAAATATTTGAATAATTAAATTACTTGCCTAATCTTAAATTGAGTTTCAAAGAATAAAATTTATTCTTAGTCAGTTTAAAATCTATCAATCAATAGTTTACTATCGTTACTATACCTATTGAT
>JBJTJJ010000324.1:0-1657 GCA_046095445.1 Sediminibacterium sp. | reverse complement strand
GTGAAAAAGTATTCACTGAAAACAATTTCAATAATTGGATAAAAATTGAATTAACGGAAGAAGAAGCTCAAGAACTTATTGAATGGGAAAATGACCATGAGTTTGAATACAAACACAACATGTATGATGTTGTAAAAAAGGAGAAATCAGGAGACCATTTGATTTATTGGTGTTATCAGGATGAAGAAGAATCCTTCATCAATGAACAAATAGGTGAATTGTTTAGCTATCTGTCCGGCACACATTCAACCCGGCCGGAAACCCGACATCTGCTTGAAAAAATATTTAAAAAACTTTATTGCTCTTCTAACTTGGAAGAATCCATTTTTTTAAGTTCTACACACATCGGTAGATCACCCTTTCAACCTGGCTTTTGTAGCGAATTATCAACAGAGGTGCCCACGCCACCACCTAATGACAATCGGATTTAAAAACGATTGACATTTTCTAACTTATTATTTTTTTCAGCATGAAAAAACTGGGTGTGTCCTGGTTTTTACTTGTGTTATGTCAGCTTGCATCAGCCCAAGTAATCACCGTAATAGACAAGATTTCCAGTGAGAAACTCGAATCAGTTAGTATTCGGGATACCTCACTCAAAATTCAGGTAGTCACAGATTATAAAGGAATGGCTAAAATCTCTGCATTTCCAAAAGGCAGTCAGCTATTTCTCGAGAGAGTAGGCTATCTATCGCTATATATCAACTTAGAACAACTTGAAAAAAAGCAGTTCAAAGTAGAATTAACACCGGAACCATTTGAATTAAACGAAGTAGTTGTAGCAGCCAACAAATGGAGTCAAATATCAAGAAACGTACCCGGCAGAGTTATCTCGATTCGTAAAAAAGACAGGGAACTTGCCAACACACAGACCGCAGCGGATCTGTTGGGACTGTCTGGTGAAATCTTCATTCAAAAAAGTCAGCAAGCCGGGGGAAGTCCGATGATCCGCGGATTTTCAACCAATCGTTTATTGTACTCAGTAGATGGGGTAAGAATGAATACTGCCATTTTTCGGGCCGGCAATATTCAAAATGTGATCTCACTAGATGCTTTTGCTACAGAAAAAACTGAAGTATTTTTTGGTCCTGGATCAATCGTTTATGGAAGCGATGCCATCGGGGGAGTGATGAGTTTTCAAACAGTTACTCCTCAATTCTCCGACGACTCATCTTCACTTATAGCAGCCAATGGGACGCTTCGTTTTTCTTCAGCCAATGGAGAAAGAACTGCCAATATTTCACTTTCATATGGTAAAAAAAACTGGGCAGGCTATACCGGCATAACTCATTCCTCTTTCGGCAATCTGAGAATGGGCTCTCAGGGTAATGACCAATACAGAAGAAATTTTTTTGTTGCCCGTATAAATGGAAAAGATAGTGTCTTGTCCAATCCTGACCCTTTGATCCAACAACCTTCGGGCTATGATCAAACCAATCTTACTCAGAAGTTACGCTTTCGCCCACATGAAAACTGGGAATTGAATTATGGATTTCATTATTCAGCTACGGGCAATTATAGCAGATATGACCGGCTCATTGAAAGACAAAGCAATGGATTACCCAGATTTGCAGTTTGGGATTATGGTCCACAAATATGGATGATGAATCTTTTATCGATACAACACAAAAAGCACAACTGGTGGTATGATCAAATG
>JBJTJJ010000323.1:0-1020 GCA_046095445.1 Sediminibacterium sp. | reverse complement strand
ATTTGCAGTAAAAAAAATGAACTTTGCTTATTATGAGCAGGTTTTCAAATTGCATAATATTTCACGTGAACAATTTTATCAGTCCTTGAAATATTATGAATCTCATCCACCCCAGATGAAAATACTCATAGATAGCCTTGACCAGTATGCCGCCCGGGAAAGAGATAAACTATATAAGCCGGACATGCGCTATGGGACCGGTTTCGGTGGAACAGTTACACCTACCCATTAAATATGATTTTTCATTCGTTTTTATCTGTAATTTTACACCCTAAATAAAATTAATATGAGCATCCAGGTAGGTCAAGTCGCACCAGATTTTGCACTTTTCGACTCTGAAAAAAATAAAGTTTCCCTGTCAGCAATGGCAGGAACACCCGTAGTTATACTCTTCTTCCCACTCGCTTTTACAGGTGTTTGCACCAAAGAGCTTTGTAGCGTTCGGGATAATATCGCTGCCTACAATCAAACCAATGCAAAGGTTATCGGTATTTCAGTAGACTCACTTTTCACGCTCGCCAAATTCAAGGAAGATCAGCAATTGAACTTTACACTGCTCAGTGATTTTAACCGAAATGCCATATCCGCTTACCATGTATTGTACGATGTATTTCCTGCATTTGAAATGGAAAAAGTAAGTAAGCGCGCCGCCTTCGTAGTAGATGCACAGGGTATAGTTCGTTATGCAGAGATTTGTGCAACCCCCGGCGATCTTCCCAATTTTACGGCCATCCAGGAAACGCTGGCAGGTCTGGCTTAACAGTTCCTGGTCAGTTCCACTTGTTAAAATTTTTCCATGCCTGTTGTTTTTAGCGGACTTTAGCTAAATTAGCATTGTCATGTCCTTACTGAAAAGCCATATCCTCCTTGCAGTACCATTGATTTGGATGAGTTTTTCGGCTACAACCGATACTAAGTATACCCCAACTTCTACTACCTGGCCTTACGATAATAAGCTGGTTCAAATGTTTCCTAATCCGGCTACGACCGTGATCAATTTTACCTGTCAGGGACCAACCA
>JBJTJJ010000322.1:0-4870 GCA_046095445.1 Sediminibacterium sp. | reverse complement strand
CCTTCTGTTACTTTAAATGCGCCTCCATATTCAGCAATGTCTTGTCCCATCAGCACGAGTCTTGGATCTCTTTCCATACTCTGCTCGAGGGCCTCCTTGATGGCATCCAGCATACGCTTATCCTTGATCTCTGCATCACGTGGATCCGGTTCAGGAAGCAATACCGGTGTCGATTGCCTGATCGCATATACATCCCTGACTTCCTCCGAGGTATCGGGAACGATGGGCTGCACCTGCTCGGCCAGCAGCAACTCAGCATCTATATAGGCCTTGTGTTCATGTCGTATGGATGCAACTTCCATCTCTGTCAACACACCTTCCTGCACCAGAAACTGCTCATAATTTTTGATAGGATCCTTGCGGCTCCATTCTTCCATCAACTCTTTGGGAACATACTTGGTGCCACTTGCTTCCTCATGTCCGCGCATGCGGAAAGTCATACACTCTATGAGATAGGGCTTTTTTTCGCGCAGACAGTATTCCCGCACTCCGCGAATGGTGTCGTGAACGGCCAGTACATTGTTGCCATCGATTACCACCGTTTCCATACCATACCCTACTCCCTTATCCGCCAATTGGCGGCATCGATATTGCTCACTCACCGGTGTACTAAGTCCGTATCCATTGTTTTCAATGATAAAAATGACCGGGAGGTTCCAAACTGCTGCTACATTGAGTGCTTCATGAAAATCTCCTTCACTCGTTCCGCCATCTCCGGTGAAAGCCACTGCTACCAGGGGTTCTTCTTTCAACTGATGTGCAAGAGCTGCCCCATCCGCCAGCGCCAGCTGGGGCCCCAAATGTGAGATCATACCACAGATACGATGCTCACTACTGCCGAAATGAAAGCTGCGTTCCCGCCCTTTGCTGTAACCTTCTTTGTGTCCCTGCCATTGCTGAAACAACCGATGTAATGGCATGTCACGCGAGGTAAATACACCCAGGTTGCGGTGCAATGGCATGATCCAGTCCCGCTTGTTCAGGGCAGCAGTCACACCCACGGCAATAGCTTCCTGACCAATGCCGCTGAACCACTTACTGATTTTTCCCTGGCGCAGTAAAACCAGCATCTTTTCTTCAATCATCCGCGGCAACAACAATTGCCTGTAAATATGAATCAGTTCCTGGTTGCTGTAATTGTTACGCTGGAATTGCATGCTGAGTATTGTAGTACAAATCTACAAGATGCTTCGCTCTCTATGGTAAATGTTTGCACAAAAAAAAGCCACCGCAAGGGTGGCTTCCAATATTTCATTGCACTATGATTAATCTCTGCGTGCAAGCTTACTGAGCAAGCGCAAGATCTCCATGTAGAGCCATACAATGGTTACCATGAGACCAAATGCACCATACCATTCCATATCGGCCGGCAAGCCACGGTCAGCTCCCTGCTCAATCATATCAAAATCGAGAATCAGGTTCAGTGCAGCAATGGCCACCACAAACAAGCTGATGCCAATGCTCAGCATGCTGCTGTCGCTCATGAAACTAACGTTCACGCCAAAGAAACCGAGGATCATAGTAAGCAGGTAAAAAAGTGCTATACCCATTGTAGATGCTATGATCACTGAGCGGAATCGTTGCGTTGCGCGAATAACCCGGAAATTATACAGCAAAAACAAAGAGATGGCGACACCAAATGTTAGTCCCACCGCCTGCATGATCAGTCCCGGATATTTTTCAGCAAAAGCTTCATTCAGGATAACAGAAATGCCTCCGATGAAGAGGCCTTCCAGAATGGCATAAAGCGGAGCAATGTATTTAGCCCATCCCGGTTTGAAAACAATGGCGATTGCCAGTATCAGTCCGCCAAATATACCCACCATCATCAGGGTTTGCATGGTAGCAGGTTTACCCTCCTGGAACAGGTGCCAGTTAAAAGCAGCGGCCGCAATCAACAGAGCCAGCATGAAGCCAAACTTCATAATGGTACCACGAACGGTCATGACACCCTGACGGGCTGCATCCATCGCCAGGGCCTTGTCGAACATCTTTTCGGTCAATGTAGGATTGCCGGATTGAAAAAGAGCCATAATGAATTAAATTTTAGTCAACAAATATACTGATTTTACAGTGGTGTCGGAAGGCGACCCCCGGGGGTGTTTTGTTAAAATATACCCCGAATCCCCCCTTCTGACTCACTACTCATATAATCCAAAAAACATACCAATTCCACAGAGGCTGTCAGGGTGTCGGATTGCTACCCAAGGTTTCAACAAGGTTGGGGACTACCAACAAAAAAAGCAGCTATCTAAAAGTCAGGAAATATTATCTTTATGCACTTATATATTTTAACATATCAGCATGAAAGAGACGATTTTACAGGATGTGGTGATCAAGTTTGCAGGAGACAGTGGAGATGGAATGCAATTGACGGGACAGCAGTTTACCAATAACACAGCTTTGATGGGAATTGACCTGGCTACTTTTCCGGACTTCCCTGCAGAGATCAGAGCCCCCATCGGAACGCTACCGGGTGTGAGTGGTTTCCAGTTGCACTTCTCCTCCAATAAAGTATTCACTCCGGGTGATATTGCCGACGTATTAGTTGCGATGAATGCGGCTGCACTAAAAGTTAATCTGAAAGCCATCAAGCCCGGCGGAAAGATCATCGTCAACATCGATGGATTTGATGCGAAGAACCTGCGCCTGGCCAATTATCCGGATGGTGTCAACCCACTGGAAGATGGAAGTCTTGATAGTTATGAAGTAATCAAAGTAGATGTTACCAAGCTAACCCGAGAAGCACTGAAAGAATTTACCGAGTTGGGCAACAAAGAGAGAGACCGCGCGAAAAACATGTTCGTGCTGGGCTTTATCTATTGGATGTACAACCGGAACCTGGACAGCACCATCAGCTTCCTGCGCGAAAAATTCGGCAAGAAAGAAGTCATTCTGAACAGCAACATAAAAGTATTGCAGGCAGGTTATCACTATGGTGAAACAACTGAAACCTATGCCTCCCGCTATGTGGTAGAGAAGGCGAAAATGAAACCGGGTACTTACCGCAGCATCATGGGTAACCAGGCGCTGTCGATGGGATTGGTAGCTGCCAGTGAAAAAAGCGGATTACCTATTTTTCTTGGTGCTTATCCTATCACACCGGCTTCTGACATTTTACATGAAATGAGCCGTTATAAAAATTTCGGTGTCAAAACTTTTCAGGGGGAAGATGAAATTGCTGCCATCACTGCTGCCATTGGAGCCAGCTATGGAGGCAACCTCGGTGTTACCACTACTTCAGGTCCGGGTATGGCATTGAAGACGGAAGCCATGGGATTGGCAGTGATGCTGGAAATACCTTTGGTGATTGTGAACATTCAACGCGGAGGTCCTTCCACGGGCTTGCCTACCAAGACAGAGCAAAGTGATTTACTGCAGGCATACTACGGAAGAAACGGTGAATGTCCGATGCCTGTTATTGCCTGTTCTACTCCCAATGAATGTTTCAACATGGCCTATGAAGCGGTGCGGATATCAGTGCAACACATGACACCGGTTATACTACTCAGCGATGGATATATTGCCAATGGAGCTGAGCCCTGGCGCTTTCCGCAATCTGCCGACTTGCCGGAAATCAAAGTGAATTTCAAAAAAGGTTTGGAGGAAGATGAACCTAAATTCCAGCCCTACCGCAGAGATGAAAAATTGGCTCGCCCCTGGGCCATTCCGGGAACACCCGGACTGGAGCACCGCATTGGTGGTATAGAAAAACAAGATATAACCGGCAACATCAGCTACGACTCTGAGAACCACCAGCACATGGTGAACGTGCGCCAAAGCAAAGTAGATAAGATTGCTAATTATATACCACCACAGGAATTAGAATGTGGTCCGGAAAAAGGAAAGGTACTGGTGCTTGGCTGGGGCTCTACCTATGGTGCCATTAAGAGTGCAGTATTGCAACTGTTGGGAGAGGGCTATGCTGTGAGTCATGCTCATTTGCGCTACCTGCGTCCCTTCCCTGCCAACTTGGGTGAGATATTGAAAAACTTTGATAAAGTATTGATACCGGAAATCAACAATGGTCAGGTGATCAAAATCATTCGTGACCAGTACCTGGTAGATGCACAGCCATTTAATAAGGTAATGGGCGTACCTATTACCAAAGGTGAACTGGTCGAGGTAATTCGCAAAATGTTATAATTGGAAGAAATCCTAAATGCAAAGGCTTTTTCGTTTTTATATCTTTCTTTCCAAAAATAGTACCCCAATATTCTAGAATATGAGGAAGTATCTGTTAACTATCTTTTGTTTGCTTTTTATTTTTTCTAAAGTAAAATCTCAAAGGGTATTTGCTGTCAAATATGCTTCACAGGCAGATATCAAAGTATGGGTTGCTAAGTACGAGCACCAGGCCGACTTGAAAGTTTTCAAAGTAAAATACAGACACCAGGCAGAAGGTAATGAGGGCAAGTGGTTCTTCACTGATTATGCTCATCAGGCACAGAAAAAAATTTTCTACGTAAAGTACCGACACCAGGCCGATCTTGTCATTTTCTTTGTTCCTTATGCACACCGTGCCGGCTGGAAAGACAACTCCAAAAAAAATTTGCTGTATTGACGAGTGACCGCCGTCGCTCTACTTTTCAAATTCAATGATGTGCTCAGAAGCATAAGAATCATCACCGGGTTTGATGCGTTTTACATAAAACCTTGCCCGCTTTCCCAAACGAAGACATGTATATTTCTCACGCATGCTCTCCGGTTCATTCAGTGGTTGTAAAGATGGATACCACAATATGTATCCCGGCTTTTGAAAAAGCAGTTGCGGCTTCGTCAAGTCCTGACTATTGGCTCCTTCCCCTAAATCTTGGTGGCGGTTGAAAGAAATATATATTTTATCACCTCTCCAGGATTTTCCTTCCAC
>JBJTJJ010000321.1:0-1124 GCA_046095445.1 Sediminibacterium sp. | reverse complement strand
CAAGAACCGTCGAGAGTAGCCAGAAAGGAAAGAGATATTAGATAAGGCAGAGGATCAAATGAGAACGGTCAGAGCAATCCGTTCGGAGGGAATGAAGAATGAGACCATCAAGGGAAAGCAGACCATTCGGTTGGTAGATAAACTTTTTGTTTCCGCTAAGGAGCAAAAGAATTATGCCAAATTGAGCAGTATGCGTTGTTATGCAACCGGCACCCGTAAATCTTGTTGTCCGACAGCAGAAAGTTCCACTTCTGCTCGTATCTATCATGTAATACTTTGATAGAATTATGAGAAAGTTATTATTAATTGCAGGTTGGCTTTTGTCCGGAACGCTGACTGCACAGGAGTTGTATGTATTTTCTGAGCCGGCGAGTAACATGCCTGCTTATTCTAATGGTGTAAAACAATCCCTCAAATGGCTCCCCAACAGACCAGGAAAGGGGAGAGATGTTAGAAGTACCACGGAGTGGATGTATGGCGTGAACAAGAATTGGATGGTACATGGCGCCGTTACTTTTTCCGACATGTACAGTCCGAACTTTCGGTGGGAATCCTGGCGACTCTACAGCAAGTATCGGTTTTATTCCAGTGATGATTTGTATCGTCATTTTCGGATGGCAGCTTACGCTGAAGTATCAACCAGTGCTAATCCACTTATCTATGATGAGCTCAGCATGGAGGGAGATCAGTCCGGCTGGCAAACAGGCATTATCCTGACACAATTGTTACACAAGTTGGCGATCTCTGGCACTGCAGGATTCACACAAACCTTTTTACAACCCGACACGATTCCCCTCATCAGTGTGCCCCCGATTTCAAGAGAAGCATTCACTTATTCATTATCTGCCGGCTACCTGATATTGCCCCGAACCTATACAAGTTATGACCAGACGAACCTCAATCTCTTTTGTGAGTTGCTCGGACAAGAGGGCATCAGTTCCAAAAGGGGATTTCTGGACATGGCTCCGGCGTTGCAGTTGATTTTTAAAAGTCAGTTCAAGCTGAACATGGGCTATCGATTCCAGTTAGCAGGAGATATGAAACGAATGGCGCAGCAAAGTTGGTTACTAAGTACGGAATGGTTGTTCTTGAGGAAGATCAAAGGTCAGGGTAAGAAATAAGCC
>JBJTJJ010000320.1:0-3558 GCA_046095445.1 Sediminibacterium sp. | reverse complement strand
ATTTGAATGGCTATCAGACGGAGGATGGAATGATTGTTGTTCATCCCGAAAAAAGTAGCGGTAATCTTTATACAGAAAATACCTATGGTGATTTTGTATTGCGCTTCGATTTTCAATTAACGCCCGGAGCCAATAACGGTATCGGTATCCGTGCACCGTTGACAGGTGATGCCGCATATCTCGGAATGGAGATACAGGTGCTGGACAATGAACATCCAAAATACGCTCAGCTTCAACCTTATCAATATCATGGATCTGTTTATGGAGTTATGCCCGCCAAAAGAGGTTTTTTATTACCAGCAGGTCAATGGAATACCGAAGAAATCAGCATCCGCGGTGATGAAATAAAAGTAACCCTTAATGGTACAGTTATTACGGAAGGAGATCTTTCATCAGCCGTAAAAAATGGAACAATGGATCATAAAGAACATCCCGGCTTACTCAGAAAAGATGGTCACATCGGGTTTCTCGGACATGGCGATGTAGTTCGCTTCAAAAATATTCGAATCAAAAAATATAATTTTATTCAGTTACAACTAGATAATAACTCGAAGGTTTTTGTTCCCAGATCAGACTTTATAGTCTATTTGTAGATAGTCTATTATTTATCATCGTCTAATCGGCCATACTATATCTGCAATTTGTTGTGCCAATAAAAAAGGATTACCCTCATCCCGATTGGTCAGTAGAACGATTGCCCTTTGCTGTTCCGGAAAAAGTAAAATGTGATTCCTGAAACCTATGCTGCTGCCGGAATGATGTGGTTGAAAGCTTCCCCGGATTTCATCAATATGCCACCCAAATCCATAATTGACCGGAGATCCGTTGTTTAATTTGGCTCTTTGCCATGCTATTTGCTGCAAGGAATCCGTAATTAACTTATTGTTTAAAAGTGCAGAGATCCATCTACTATAGTCTAATACATTGGTATATATACCACCGTCGCCCAACACAGCACTGGTAAGGCTTTGATCGGTGACCATCCACCCATTTTCAGTTCTTGAATGACCCAATGCCCTGTTTTTGACACGACTCTTGCCTTCCTCAAGAGCAATAGTTGAATACATGCCGAGTGGCTGAAAAATATGCCTGCGCAAATACCCGGCAAAATCTTCCCCGCTCACCCTTTGCACAATAAGCGCCAACAAAGCATATCCTGTGTTGCTGTAGCGATATGCAGAACCGGGTGTAAAATACAATCCATTGGTAGCATGCATTAACCTGAGACAATCTGTATCCAGTACCTGCCGGGTTTGCGAAGCCGGAATCAAATCTTCATAATCAACCAATCCGGATGTATGTGTGAGAAGATTTCTTATAGTAATTGAATGCGTATATGCCGGCATACTATCAAGATATTTATATGCGGGTGAATCAAGTGATAATTTACCTTGCTGATACAATTGCAGAATACACATTGCAGTAAATTGCTTGGTAAGAGAAGCTAACCGAAAGCAGGTGGAACTGGTTACTTTCTCCCCTGTAGTTCCGTTTTTGATACCATATCCTTTTGCATAAATTACTTTTCCTTTTTCATAGACCAAAACGGAGGCGCCGGGTGAACCTACACTATCATAAGTTTGAAGTATTTCGTCGATAGACCTGGAAATGTTGCTGTTGATAGCATTATTCTTTGATTGCGCAATGGAACTTGGGTTCATGAGAATGAGATCAATAGCCAATAGTATCAAGGGAAGAAGGATGCGCATGAGATGAGTATTTAACAAAACAATTTACAACAATAAGATGGAATGCAATGGATAAACCATACTGAAAAGGCCGGGAAGCAACCCGAATAATCTGAAATAAGGAATATCTTTACCAACTTGAAAGTTCAACTTATGCACATCAGGTGGCTGGGTTATTGTGGTAGCTTGATGGCCCTTCTACTTAGTACGTATGTCGAAGCCCAGAGTTATGTCTTTGCCCGTCTGGATGGCATTCCGGTTAATACTGCAGGTTGGAATTTCCAGGGCAGTTCGGCAGTAGGTAATCTTATTGATAATAATAATAGTGAAGTTATACTTTGTCCGGCTCGACCCTCGACAAGTGGCGCTGTTTTTTTCAACCAACCCATCAACTTAACAATCTGCAACAAATGGAAGGCAGAATTTGATTTCAGAATGTTTGATGGTTCGGCGGCAGATGGTATTGCATTTTGCTTTTTGGAATCCCCGCCATCCGGATTTGTTTCTGGTGCAGGTATGGGAATTCCAAGTTCTGCCAACGGACTAAAAATTTGCTTTGACACCTATAATAACTGCACCTCCCCAACCAATAGCCGTGTTCCCAAAATACAAATACGTTGGGGGGTTGGTTACAATGAATGTTGGTCTCAGCCCACATTGGAAAATACAGATGGCTCCCTTTCATTTATCCGTTCAAATAGTTATAACCGCGCACTGATAGAATATGAAAATGGCAATATCCGTGTTTCCGTGAACGGAAATCTGTTGCTATCTGGATTTCAAACTTTTAACTTCACAGGCTATCTCGGATTTACTGCCAGTACCGGTGGTTCCAATGACAATCACTCCATCAAAAATGTAATCATCTATACCGAAATGCCGCCATCAGAAGCGGGAGGTATCAATGGCGAACTGGTTGCTTGTCCGGGTGAGAACATCACCATAGGTACTGCGACTACTTCTGGATACACTTATAGTTGGCTGCCGACCACAGGACTAAACAGTCCTACTATTTCAAACCCGAATGTTACTGCTGATAATGTTACCGATACAGTTCGAAGTATAGTTTATAAGGTACAGACTTCGTTTACCAACAATCCGGGTTGTTTTTCAACAGACAGTATCCGTATTATTATCAGACCCAAACCAACCATCAATTTTAGCAGACCCGGTATCTGCCTCAATGATGCAGTTGCCAATTTCATCGATAGTTCATCCACTAAAGATGCTGCTTCAATTCCATTCAGCTATCAATGGTATTTTGACGACCCCTCAGCCACAGCAGGCAATCCGAATTTTTCAACATTGAAAAATCCTTCCCATATCTATAGTGCTGCAGCAGTTTATCAGGTAAAGAGCAAAGTCACCACTGCCGCAGGTTGTATAGATAGTTTGACACTACCATTTACTGTGAACGGAAGCATACCGAGTGCTGATCTGCTTGTAACCAGTGATCGCAATTTTTGCAGCAATGAAAAAATTGTTTTGCTGGATCAATCGACAGTAAATTTTGGCAGTCTTACCAAGATTGATATTTTTTGGGACATACAGAATACTCCTTTGGCAAATACCACAGATGAATCCCCATTCATTGGGAAAACATACAATTACCAGTATACCAGCTTCTCCCATCCATCCGAAAAAAACATCACGCTGAAATACGATATTTATTCCGGTATCACTTGCAAAAATAGCATTACTAAAACTTTCAGCCTGGTCTCTAGTCCAATAGTATCTTTCACAACAGTTTCACCCCGCTGTGACAATCAGCCGGCATTTTTACTCTCTGAGGCATCAGAAACAACCGGAGCAAATGGGATTGGCATTTTCTCCGGGAATCATGTTTCTGCAGTGGGCCTTTTCACTCCAC
>JBJTJJ010000319.1:0-1081 GCA_046095445.1 Sediminibacterium sp. | reverse complement strand
GCCCACCATGGTGGTATGCTTTTTAGCGTTCTCAGCCAGTTGGTAACACCGAAATAATTTACTCCTACTGTAAATTCTTCCGGAGCAAAAGTAAGTGCCGCCATGACCATATAACCTCCATAGCTGCCACCCATTATGCCTATTTTACTGGTGTCAATCATTTCCAATGATTGCAAATATTTTTTTCCTGCTATGCAATCCTTCAGGTCTTCATTTCCATGTTTTTTGTCGTCTGCTGCATAAAATGATTTTCCATATCCCGAACTACCTCTGTTGTTGACACATAGAATGGCGTAGCCGTGGTTGAGCAGGTATTGATATTCATCGGAATAGCCAAGGCGTGTTTGTCCTCCGGGACCACCATGTACTTGTATGAGGGCAGGAACCTTTTGACCTCTTTGAACACCTTTAGGCAGAAATAGGAGCGCAGGTATTTGAAGCCCATCAAAAGATGGGAAGCGAACCACTTTCCCTTCCACCAGATCATTAGGATTGATTTGTGGTGAAAGTGTGTTGGTGAGTTGCTTGATTGCTTTTGTTTCCAGATTGTAGAGATAGATGTTTTGAGGTGATTTAGAGGTACTGATAGCTAATGTCATCCATTTCTCACTGTCAGAAATATTGACTCCTGAAATATTACCTTCCGGCAAACCTTCGATTTGTATTTGTTTCCCTCCATTGGCTTGATCATAAATTTTTACCTCTGTTCGAGCATCATTATTGATGCCAATTACGCGATACTTTCCATTTTTTGATTGCTGAGCAGACATTATATCCCATTCCGCCTCATTGATTTTTGTTTTTACACCGGAAGCTATATCGTAGGCTGCGAGGTAAGTGAATTCACTCCCTTCATTGGAAAGAAAATAAAGCGTTTTGCCATCTAAGCTGAAATACTGGGGGCTAAAGCGCGCATCACCGGTATGCTGACTGATATGCTTGGTACTATTGGTCTTTGTATCGTAGAGGTACATTTCACCATTGTTGGTAGTGATTTCTTTTGTTAATGCCAAGTAACTTTCATCTGGCGCAACTGCTGCCACATCTGAACCGGAAGTGTTTTTATAGAGTAAAACAGGCG
>JBJTJJ010000318.1:0-7600 GCA_046095445.1 Sediminibacterium sp. | reverse complement strand
GCCTTGCCATCAATCTGTTGTTTGAGAAAAAAATCATGAAGAAGGTAACAGTAGTGCGTATACCCAAAAAACGTGACTACATGCACATCGATACGATTTTTACACAGGTGAAAAAAAATGTGTGGGTGATGCTGGGAAGTTTTTCTAAAAAGGCAATGAAAAAGTTGGATGAAGATCCTATAGAACAGGTATTGGAGGGCAGCTCAAAAAAGGAAGATAAGATTGCTTTCATTCAATTTCATGTGAAAAAACCCAAACAACCAACCTATTTTGATAACCTGGAATCTCTGCTGGAAGACATCAGCCAAAATGACCTGGGCTGCAAGGGAAAAACTACTTTTATCTACAGTGGTAACAATGAATTTCCCTTTGATGCGCGCGAACAATGGACTGACAGTTGTAACCTATTGGCGTTGAAAGATGGAGTTGTGTTGGGGTATGACAGGAACAATAAAACTACTGAAGCCTTTCGCCAGGCAGGATTCAAAACAATTCATGTAGCAGAATTGCTGGAAAAACTCGAGTCTGGAAAAATCACCCCCGCACAAATTAAAGACACCCTTATATTTATGCCTTCCGCTGAACTCAGCAGGGCCAGGGGCGGATTTCATTGTATGAGTATGCCACTCTTACGCGATGAACCGAGACAATAACCTTCATTATATCAATTTCTTCATTGCCATCAACAATGCCAACCACCTCACACCTACTGATGATTCGACCTGTTCGATTTGGCTTCAATGCACAGACCGCTGTCAACAATGCTTTTCAGGTTGCTGATGCCAACCAACAAGAAGTAGAGAGAAAAGCCATTGCAGAATTCGATGGTTTTGTTGAAAAACTAAGGACCGCAAATGTCGATGTGACAGTAGTAGAAGATACTCCTGAACCGCACACGCCCGACTCCCTGTTTCCCAACAACTGGATTTCTTTTCACTCGAATGGAAGCATTGTTTTGTACCCCATGTTTGCTGTGAACCGTCGACTGGAAAGAAAACCAACAGTACTTGCTGCTATCAAGAAAAAATTTCAGGTAAGGCAAACAGAAGATATGAGTGTGTATGAAAACAGACAACTCTATCTGGAAGGAACAGGAAGTATGGTATTGGATCGCGATAACCGGTTGGCCTACGCCTGCCTTTCCCCCAGAACCGATCACCAGGTGTTGGAAGATTTTTGCCACCGCATGAATTATACGCCGGTAGTTTTCAACTCACTGGATGAAAAGAATCAGCCCATCTATCATACCAATGTAATGATGTGTGTGGCAGATCGCTATGTAGTGATTTGCCTGGACAGTATCCCTGATGAAAAAGAAAACGAAAGTGTCGTTGAAAAGATAAAGGCCACCGGCAAGTCTATTGTAACTATCAGTCTATCACAAATGAATCATTTCGCCGGAAACATGCTACAAATTGAAAACACTTCGGGTGAAAAAATATTGGTGATGTCTACTCAGGCGTATGAATCACTTACAACTACACAGGTTGCCGAACTCTCCGGCTATAACAGAATACTTCATTCTTCGTTGCAAACCATTGAAAGCAACGGAGGTGGAAGCGCCCGCTGCATGATGGCAGAAATTCATCTGCCGCTGTTACAATAAAAAAGATGCTGAGCTGAAAGAATCAATCATTCCGCTGAAACAAAGTCAGCAAACCCCTGCAATGCCATCGGATTGCGAAGCGTATCGGCATCTGCCGCTTTTTCCGGAGGAGTTCCCATCAATATGCGTTTCACCGGAATCTCCATCTTCTTTCCACTAATGGTATATGGAATATCAGGTACAGCGAATATAGCATCCGGCACATGTCGGGGAGAACACTGTCTGCGCAAGTTTGTCTTGATCTCCTGCTCTAATTCATCCGTGAATGGGCTGCCTTCCTGCATCTTAACAAATAGCGGCATGTAAAAACTTCCATCTTTCCGTTCTATACAAACCACCAGACTATCTATAACAGATGTAATCGCATCTACTACCCGATAAATTTCTGCTGTTCCTATTCTAACCCCATCCCGATTGAGTGTAGCATCTGATCTTCCATGAATAACAATTCCCTTCCTGGCAGTAATGCTCATAAAATCTCCGTGCCACCAGCACCCTGGAATTTTTTCAAAGTAACTGGCCCTGTAGCGCGCATCCCCCCCATCTTTCCAAAAAAACAAGGGCATGCTGGGCATGGGTTGTCTGATCACCATCTCTCCCACTTCCCCATTCACCTCTTCCCCTTGCTCATTCACTGCAATCAAATCGCAGCCCAATAACCTACATTGAATTTCGCCTCGATATACCGGCAAAAGTATACATCCACCAACAAAGCCACTGCACACATCAGTTCCCCCGCTAAAAGAAACCAACCAGACATCTTTCTTCACAGATTGATATACCCAATCAAATGCCACAGGCGTCAATGGTGAGCCGGTAGAACCGATTGTTCGTAGGGCTGGTAGCATGTCAGGAGAAAGCGTGAGGCCCGTCCGTTGACATTGTATCAGATAGGCCGCACCAACACCCAAGTGATGAACACCTGCTGCAGCAGCCATCTCCCAAATTCTTCCCAATGATGGATACGCAGGAGAGCCCTCATATAACACCAGCGTCGCTCCCGTTAACAATGAGGCAACTGAAAAATTCCACATCATCCAGCCGGTGGTAGAATACCAGAAGAATCGCTCACCTGGCCTAACATCCCAGTGTAATTGTAAGACTTTGATGTGCTCGATCAAATTTCCGCCAACACTGTGAACAATGGCTTTAGGTTTTCCCGTCGTGCCGGAAGAATAAAGAATCCACAAGGGATGATCAAATGGCAATGGTTCAAATTGCAATTCCCCTCCCTCGCTTCTCATAATATCTAACCACGAAGTACATCCATGCCGGCTCTTGTCTTCCTCGCTGATCAAAACAGTTGCACATAGAGTAGGTAGTAATGGGGGCAAGTCTTGCAATAAATTGCTCTTATCTATGTACTTGCCATTATAACTTACCTGATTGGTAACAAAAAGCAATTTTGGTTCAATTTGTCCAATACGCTCAAGAATAGAATTGGTTCCAAATTCGGGGGAGCAACTACTCCAGATAGCGCCGATGGATTGAGTCGCGAGAAAAGCAACCACGGCTTCCGGTGCATTGGGAAGTACAGCTGCAACGCGGTCACCTTTTTGTATGCCTATTGACTTCATCCAGTTAGACAGACTGGCTACCTGCTTCTTCAGCTCTTGCCAGGAAACAGAACGAATAGCGGGGTTCAATTCATCGCTGAATAAAATGGCTGGATGGAGGTCGGTTGCCCGCCGAAAAATCATTTCGGCATAATTCAATGTAACGCCTTCAAACCAGCGTACACCGATAAAATCTTGTTGCCGGTTGGTAATAACGGGTTGCTCTTCCGGAAAATCGAATAGCTGATAGAATGATGCCAGTGACCGCCAGAACTCCTCCGGCTTTTGGATACTCCATTGATATAAATCATCATAGCAACTGAATTTCAGTCGGTACTTTGATTCCAGCCATGTCATGTATTGAGAAATAGCAGCCGCTTTCTTCTCATCGGCTGTTGCTTCCCATAATATGTCGGGTTGAGAATCTGACATGCAGTATTATAAATTACCGCGCAATTCCTGCTCACGTTCCAGTGCTTCAAACAATGCCTTGAAGTTACCTGCGCCAAAAGACCTGGCTCCTTTTCGCTGAATGATTTCATAGAACAAGGTAGGTCGATCTTCAACCGGCTTGGTGAATATTTGCAGCAGGTATCCTTCTTCATCTCTGTCAACCAGAATTCCCAGTTGCTGCAATGGTTGGAGGTCTTCATCAATCGGCCCAATGCGACTCAACAATTGTTCGTAATAAGTATCCGGAATATGCAAGAACTCTACGCCGCGATTGCGCAAGGCAGTAACCGTTTCAATGATATTGCCGGTGGCAATGGCCACGTGCTGTACACCTTCCCCATTATAAAAATCAAGGTACTCTTCTACCTGAGATTTTTTCTTTCCTTCCGCCGGTTCGTTGATAGGGAACTTGATGTAACCGTTCCCATTGCTCATTACCTTACTCATCAAAGCAGAATACTCAGTTGATATCTGCTTGTCATCGAAAGTGAGAATGTTCTTGAAACCCATTACATCTTCATAAAATTTCACCCAGGTATTCATGCGGTTCCAGCCAACATTTCCCACACAATGATCTACATGTAATAGTCCGACTGGTTCGGGTCTGTAATTGGTTTCCCATTTTCTGAAGCCGGGCAGAAAAATTCCATTGTACCCAGAACGCTCAACAAAAAGATGGACCGTATCACCATACAAATGAATACCACTCATCTTTACCACCCCTTCATCATCCTGTAATATGATTGGATTCAAATAGGGTTTGGCACCTCGAGCAACCGTTTGTTCAAATGCGGACTGTGCATTCGCAACAGTCAGCGCAATGGCTTTTACACCATCACCATGAATATGCACATGCTCTGCAATGGAGGAGGTGGGTCGCAATGGAGTAGTAAGTACCAGCGTCACTTTGTTCTGCCGCAATACATAAGATACCCTTTCTTTCTCGCCCGTCTCGGGTCCGCTGTAAGCCAATTCCTGATAGCCGAAAGCCGTTTTATAATAATGTGCAGACTGCTTGGCATTTCCCACATAGAGCTCTATGTAATCTGTACCCAGTAATGGTAAAAAATCTTGCTCTGTATTTGTTGGTTGCATCAGTTAAACTTTATTCGATGTTAAATTGCCAGCTCTTGTGATAATTTTCATCCTCGATTTTCAGCGCCTCTTCGGTTATCATGAGTGGCTTGAAAGGATCGATCATCACTGCCAGCTCATCTGTTTTTTCTTTTCCAATTGACTTCTCTACACTGCCCGGATGCGGACCATGAGGAATACCTCCCGGATGCAAAGTGATTTGTCCCTGCACTACCGTCTTGCGGCTCATGAAGTCACCATCCACATAATACAGCACTTCATCGCTGTCTACATTGCTGTGGTTATAGGGTGCGGGAATTGCCTGCGGGTGATAATCATACTTTCTGGGCACAAAAGAACAAACTACAAAATTGTAGCCCTCAAATGTTTGATGAACTGGCGGTGGCTGGTGTACCCTTCCTGTAATGGGCTCAAAATTGTGAATGGAAAAAGCCCAGGGATAATGATATCCATCCCAACCGATGAAATCAAATGGATGTGTCCCATACGTGTAAGGATAAATCAATCCCTGCTTCTTAATGAGTATTGTAAAATCACCCTCTTCATCATGCGTAGCGAGTTCTACGGGACGTTTGATATCCCTTTCACAATAAGGTGCATGCTCCATGAGCTGTCCATACTGATTGAGATACCGTTTGGGAAAACGAATCGGACTATAACTCTCGATGATGAATAAGCGGTTGTTCTCATCATTGAAATGGATCTGATAAATCGTTCCGCGGGGAACTACCACATAATCTCCATATTCAAAATGAATTTTTCCAAACCCGGTATGCAATGTACCGGAACCCTTGTGGATGAAAATAATTTCATCTGCCTGACTATTCTTATAAAAAAAGTCTGTCATTGATTTTTTAGGGGCAGCCAGTGATATCTGCAAGTCAGTATTGACCAAAACCGGTTTTCTACTTTTTAAATAATCATCTTCGGGTGGAATATTAAAACCCAAAAGACTGGTATGCCGCAGGTGTTTTTCTCGCGCAATAACCGGTTCTACCGAATAGGGTTCACCGATAGATTTTACGATCGTGGGGGGGTGCGTATGGTAGACCAGTGAGTACATACTGGAAAACCCTTCCGTTGACACCAACTCCTCTGCATACAAAGAACCATCGGGTTTTCTGAAAACTGTATGTCTTTTGGCGGGAATAGAACCTAGTGTATGATAGATGGGCATAACAGCAATTGTTAAGATGATGGGAGAATAGGTACGCGCCGCAAAATTAAATTTATTCCTTTTAACTTCGCGCCAAGAACTTGCAAAAAGAAGGTCTGGTTCAGTTATTTCCTAATTCTGTAAATGCCTGATATACAATGAAACTTGTTAGTTATGACAACAATGGACAAGTCGGTTTGGGTGTGTTGGAAGGACACAATCTTTTCTCTGTAAAGGAATTAGATAAAAACCTGCCCAATGATATGCTTGCCTTGCTCAATATGGGCGAGAAAGGTCATCTTCAGATCAAAACCGCTCTTGAGCAACTAAAAGCAGGACAAATAACCGCGCAACCTGTCGGTGACTATCAATTGCTGGCACCTGTACCTCGTCCGACCTCTTGCAGAGATGGCTATGCATTTCGCCAGCACGTAGCTGCAGCAAGAAGAAACAGGGGCGTGGAAATGATCAAAGAATTTGATCAGTATCCTATTTTTTATTTTACCAATCACCTGGCTGTTCAGGGCCCCGGTGAGATTTATTGTATGCCCGATCATTTTCAGCAGTTGGATTTTGAACTGGAAGTGGCCATTGTTATTGGAAAGGAAGGCCGCAACATTCGTGCGGAAGATGCAGATGAATACATTGCGGGATTTACCATCATGAATGACCTGAGTGCCCGCAAATTGCAGATGGAAGAAATGTTACTGAACCTGGGGCCCGCCAAAGGAAAAGATTTTTCCACCATCATTGGTCCCTGGTTGGTTACCCCTGATGAACTGCAAGCCAAGAAAGTACCTGCGAAGCAGGGCCATGTGGGAAATAATTATGACCTATCAATGAAATGCTGGGTGAATGATGTATTGGTTTCGGAAGGCAACATGGCCGATATGGACTGGACCTTTGCTGAGATCATAGAACGTTGTTCCTACGGTGTTACACTTTATCCCGGTGATGTTATTGGATCAGGAACAGTAGGCACAGGCTGTTTTCTTGAACTGAATGGCACAGCAAAACTAAATAATCCGCAACACCGACCTCAATGGCTGCAGCCGAATGATAAAGTTACCATGCAAATAGACGTGTTAGGTACTTTGGAAAACACCATTCGCGCTGAAGCAACCAATTGGTCTATCTTAGATCGCAAGAAAAATTTGTAAGCACTGCTATGCTGACACTTGAAACCGATCAACTCCCCATTCCTCAACTGCAACAATATTTGCAGGCAGCGATTGCGCCCAGACCTATTTGCTTTGCTTCCACTATTGACAAAGAAGGAAGAGTGAACCTGAGTCCATTTAGTTTTTTCAATCTTTTCAGCATGAACCCGCCGGTTTGTGTTTTTTCTCCGAGCAGAAGGGTACGTGATAACAGTACCAAGCATACGCTCGAAAATCTGAAGGAAGTACCGGAGTGTGTTATTAATATTGTGAACTTCGACATGGTACAACAAATGTCTTTGTCAAGTTGCGATTATTCCAAAGACACCAATGAGTTCGTCAAAACCGGCTTTACTGAACTCCCCTCTACGCTTGTTCGTCCGCCACGCGTTGCTGAATCACCCATACAACTTGAATGCACGGTAAGGGATATCATTTCACTGGGGGATTTGCCCGGTGCAGGAAATCTGGTGATTGCAGAGATTAAAGTTATTCATGTGGGTGAACAGGTGTTGAATGAAAAAAATAAAATAGACCCTGCGAAATTAGACCTGGTGGCCAGACTCGGAGATGA
>JBJTJJ010000317.1:0-3395 GCA_046095445.1 Sediminibacterium sp. | reverse complement strand
GCATCCATGCCATCATTATTAAACCCATCCGGTTGATCAGTGCCTCGTCGGCCGGAAGTCTGAAAAGCCTGGGACGATCATTGCCCGCTTGTGCCACGGGGGTAACGGTTCCAATTTCCACAAAACCAAAACCCAGGGCTTTTAGTGCAGGCAGGTAACTGGCATTCTTGTCAAAACCTGCTCCCAATCCTACGGGATTTTTAAAGGGTAGTCCGAAAACCGTTTTCCCTGCCTCGCCCGGAAAGCGATAGCACCGGGTGAGGAGTTGCTCACCGGCATCAAATGAACAGGCAGCCGATAACCAACGCATGGAAACATGGTGGGCCTGTTCAGGTGGCAGTGTAAATAAAAGCGATCGAATCAGGGGGTACAACATGGTGCAAAGATAATCATTCCAATGGCGGAAGGTTAATTAGTTGCATAAACAACTTTTAGAAAAAATTGCTATTTTTGGCTATAAATTCAAAGGTTATGCAGGAAGCCTACATCGTTGCCGGCTATCGCACGGCAGTTACCAAAAGTAAAAAAGGTGGATTTCGTTTTTTCCGTCCCGATGACCTGGCTGTGGAAGTTATCAAGGGTTTGGCAGCCTCCTTGCCAGCACTCGATCCTAAGGAAGTAGATGATGTGATTGTAGGAAACGCAGTGCCCGAGGCGGAGCAGGGATTGCAGTTCGGGCGCATCATTGCTGCACGTGCTCTAGGAGTAGAGGTGGCAGGAATTACCATCAACAGATATTGTGCAAGTGGTCTGGAAAGCATTGCTATGGCCACTGCGAAAATTCGCAGCGGAATGGCAGATTGTATTATTGCCGGTGGAACGGAGAGCATGAGTATGGTGCCTACTGCAGGTTGGAAAACTGTTCCTTCTTATGCCATTGCCAGTGAAAATCCCGATTACTACCTGAGTATGGGATTAACAGCAGAGGCAGTTGCCAATGAATACAAGATAAGTAGGGAAGATCAGGATGTGTTTGCTTATCAGTCGCACCAAAAAGCGATGAAAGCCATACAGGAAGGCTATTTCAAGCCGGGTATCCTGCCAATCAATGTGGATGAAGTGTATGTCAATGAGAAAGGAAAGCGGGCTGTGCGTTCTTATACAGTGGATACAGATGAAGGTGTTCGTGCCGATACTACTATAGATGCCCTGGCAAAGTTGAAGCCGGCATTTGCCCAGGGGGGTTCAGTAACCGCAGGTAATTCCTCTCAAACCAGTGATGGCGCTGCCTTTGCTGTTGTGATGAGTGAGCGTATGGTGAATCGCCTTGGCTTACAACCCATCGGACGCCTGGTAGGTTGCATATCTGCCGGAGTTGAGCCCCGCATCATGGGTATCGGACCAGTAGCTGCCATACCCAAAGTGCTGAAGCAAACCGGAATGACAATCGACCAGATCGACCTCATCGAATTGAACGAGGCATTTGCTGCACAGGCATTGGCGGTTATCAGAACCCTCGATTTGAATGCAGAAAGAATCAACATCAATGGAGGTGCCATTGCACTCGGACATCCGCTCGGTTGCACCGGTTGTAAACTGACTGTTCAGCTTTTACACGACATGAAACGCCTCAACAAAAAATACGGCATGGTGAGTGCTTGCGTAGGTGGCGGACAAGGTATTGCGGGCATAATTGAAAATATTGCCTAAGTTTTTCCGCCGAGTCTCCTGATTCGTGATATATATCATTTTTTTCCCTGCGTGATGCGGCTACATTTGTATAAAATTTCGCAATGCAAAATATATTAGTTCCTGTCGATTTTTCGGATACCAGTTATTCCGCTGCATTGTATGCCCTCGGGTTAGCAGCTGACTTGCGTTCACCCAAGGTGATTTTATACCATGCTTATCAAGCACCTCTCACCATCGACTCACCCGTTACCGCAGTGCAGGTATTTGATGAAGCACAATTAAAGCGCGACAGCACTGCGGCATTGGAAAACTTTCGCAGCCGATTGGAAAAAAAATGTCCCGCCGGCTGTTTCCTTGAAATTTATTGTGAGTATTCACTGCTGATCAACGGGGTAGATGATGTATGCCGATTGACCAATTGTAATCTGGTGGTGATGGGCGTTACCGGCGGAGGTGCGGTTGCTGAGAAGCTCATCGGCAGCAATACTGTTTCTGTAGCTCGTCATTCTACCGTGCCCGTGATCATCGTTCCACGCGATGCTGTTTATCGTCCGGTTCAAAACATTGTATTGCTCACCGATTATGATCATACCGATGAGAACTTGCCTGTAAGCAAAATTCACTGGCTGCTAGATCATTCACGGGCCAAATTACAAGTGCTTCACATCGATAAGAATCCGGAAGTCCAGCGAGATTTACAAGAGATTCTTTTGCTGAAAGATTATAATCCCTCTTATCATGTGGTTTACCACGCCAGCTTTACCGAGGGTGTAACCGGGTTCATTGAACAAAACAAAGCAGATTGGGTAATCATTCTGCCTAAAGATCATGGATTTTTCAGCAGTCTTTTCGCTACCAGTCATACCACCCGCCTGGCTTTTCACAGCAGTATTCCCGTATTGGCCATGCATAGCTGATCCTTCTCATCCAAAACAGTCATGTCATGAAAAACGTACTTGTGCCCGTAGACTTTTCTCCCACTTCCCGCAACGCGGCACTGTATGCTATGGGCTGGGTGTCGCAGGTGTTGGGTAAGAAAGTGGTTTTATACCATGCCTTTCAGACAGCTCTTGCCGCCTTTCATGCCAATCCCGATCTCGAGGGCTTGAATGAAGAAGACCTGCAACCAGAAAAGGAAGAGCAGATCCATGCCATGAAGCAGGAACTCCTTGGTGAAACCAGGCTACCGGTGCAAGTAGATACCAGGTGCGTGTATGAAATTTTTGAAGAAGACCTGACTTCGGTTTGCCAGCAAACAGGCACACAGCTGGTTATCATGGGTATCACAGGGGGTGGTGTGTTGCGGGAAAAACTCATAGGCAGCAATGCACTCAAAGTGGCCAGACACACAGCCAATCAGGTGATTATTGTTCCTCCGGATGCCAGATTTTCCGGTATACGGCGCGTTATGTTACTGACGGACTATGAACAAGTTGATATCACAACACCCTTTGATGCTATTCATCAATTACTTGAATTGACCGGTGCCGAGCTCGAGGTTGTGCATGTGGAGGAAAGCAAGGAGCAGGCCAGAGAACACACTCAAATTATCCGCCAGGAAAATGCGTTGATGCATCAACACCTGCGGAATTACCTTCCTACATATTTTATTGCCTATAATCATTCTTTTGAGCAAGCCGTTCATGATCTGGTGCAACAACATTTGGTAGATTTGATCATTGTCATCCCGAAAAAAATCGGCTATATGGATCGACTGATCAATTCAAGTCATACCGATGCCCTGGCTTTTCATAGCCACGTAC
>JBJTJJ010000316.1:0-3935 GCA_046095445.1 Sediminibacterium sp. | reverse complement strand
TGCTGCAAAATCTGTTGAGTTAAAAGGGATGGCTCCGGTACCACTCAGGAAATTATTTCTTTGACCGACACCTTGTCCAAAAATATTCAAATCCCAGTTGCCATAATTCAAATTAATGTTGATGCTATATTCATAGCGTGGAAATGCATTACCAAGAAATGTTCTATCAGCAGCATCAATTCTTCCATCGTTATTCAGGTCCTGGTATTTCATATCACCAGGCTTTGGGCCCAAGGTTGCACTTGCTGGATTCCAGGGGACACCAAATTGAACAGGCGCTCCTTTGATTTCAAGAGAATCATTGAAAAAGCCATTACTAACATAACCAAAGTAAGAACCTAGTGCCTGTCCAGGAGCAGTCCGGATACCATCTCCAATGAACGGTGTTCCTTCCACCAGACTAACCACATTATTTTTTACGTCAGAGATCATGGCGGTTACATCTACTCCCAGTTTACCAAATCTGTTCTTGTAATTCACGGTAAATTCCCAACCTCTGTTTTCCATGTTTCCGGCATTCACAAAAGGATTAGATAGGCCGCCTGCAGAAGCGGGAAGTGTTCTTTGCAACAGCATATCTTTTAATGTCTTCACGTAGTAATCAGCTGTGAAAGTGAAATTCTTTGCCAGAGTAAGGTCTAGACCAATGTTCCATTGTTTAGAACTTTCCCAGCTCAATTGAGGATTAGAGAAAGCGAGTAGAGCCAACCCCAGATTAGTAGCATTACCAAAATAAGCGTTGGTACCATTGTTCGGATTGCTATATCCTGATTGAGCATAGAAGGCATCGTAGGCATAGTTATTACCGATACTTTGGTTACCATTCGCACCCATGGAGAAACGTAATTTACCAAACAGGATATCTTTATCCAGTGCCTCCATGAACTTCTCTTTGGAGAATACCCAGGCAGCAGACACGGCTCCGAAATTACCCCATTGTTTATCCAGTGGCTGTGAGAAGCGGGAAGTACCGTCGCGGCGACCGTTAAACTCAAGGAAGTATTTGTCTTTATAGCTGTAATTAAATCGAGCAAAAAAACCTGCCAATGCCAACTCAGATGCACCGGCGTTGTTGTCACGGATACCAGCTCCCAGGTTAAGATATGGTTGGTTGGGATTGATAAAGCCCTGACGGGATGCACCAAAGAAATAATTGGTGAACAACTCCGATTGACCACCAGCAAGGAATTTAAACGAATGATCACCTGCTCTCTTTGTATAAGTAGCTTGTCCGAGATAGGTTGTATAGACGTTGTTGGTCCATGCTTCGGAGAGACTGCTTGTACCAGGCCAGGTTCCTATGAGCGAGTAGGAAGATGTTGCGAGGTTGGGTTGGTAGATATTAGCACTCTTCACCCATGTCTTGCTGTAAGGGTTAGAAGTTTGACGACCCCAATATCCTTCAATTTCTAATCCTGAAATAGGATGAAAATTAAATCCAAAACGGGTAAGTAAAATGTTGCTATTTACTACTGAATTACCAGTGGCTTCTGCCATCGCAATCGGGTTACGGTTGTTGGACTGTGCAGCGGTTCCGTACATATCAGGTCCGAATTTTCCACCACCAATCGCAGGCAAACCAATGGCCTGGCGGATGATGAATTCAGCAGAACCGGTAGAAGGGTTGGTGGTAATGCTATTGGTATAGGCCAATACTCCAAGTAGCGTGAGTTTTTTACTCACTTTGAACTCAGGGTTCAGACGCAGATCGTATTTATTGAAAGCGCTGTTTTGAATCAATCCTTGTTGTGAAAGGTAAGTGAAGGATCCAAACAAGCTCATGCGCTCACCACCTGCATTCAGTTGAACGTTGTGGTTTTGCATTAATCCGGTATTCGTAAATACCTCTTTCAACCAGTCGGTATCAATTACATCCAGGTTATTGGCTGGTGTGGTTCTGTACCTGTCAATCAAAGTCTGCGGGAAAACAAAAGCTGCCGGATTGCCGGTTCTGTTTCTTTCGGCTTCGTTACTAAGCAGCATGTGATCAATAGCACTTACGCGCTCTGGGATAGCAGTTGCTTCCTGCTTGGTTACAAAGCCATTATAGCTGAGCTTCATTTGACCACCACTGGCTCTTTTTGTTTTCACCAATACAACCCCATTGCTGGCACGGTTTCCATAGATTGCAGTGGAGGCAGCGTCTTTCAGCAGGGTGATACTTTCGATGGCATTTGGATCAATCAGATCCAGTGATCCAACTGCCAGTCCGTCTACAATGATCAATGGAGCATTGCTTCCGGATATGGAGCCCTGTCCTCGAATGACGATACTCGCGCCATCAGCACCCGGACGACCGGATTGTTGCTGTACGGTTACGCCAGGGGCAAGACCCTGCAATGTCTGACTGGTACTGGAGACCTGTCTGCGGTTCAAGGCAGTGTTGTTTAGCGTGACGATTGAACCAGTTAGACTTGCTTTTTTCTGTTCGCCATAACCTACCACTACTACTTCACCCAGATCACCGGAAGTGGGCTGTAGTGAGATGTCCAGGAAATCTCCGGTAACTTTTACTTCTTTGGAAGTAAAGCCGATTCCGGAAAATACCAGTTCTGCGTTTTTTTCGGCGAGGATGTTGAAGTCTCCGTTGGCTCCCGAAGTGGTTCCGGCTTTTTTGCCTTTTACCACAACAGAAATGCCTTCAGCTGGATTACCTGTTCCGGCACTGGTAACCCTACCCGACACCCTGATTTGCTGTGCCGTTGCCTGCTGAAGCAGTAACAGCAACATGCCAAGAAGGAAGGATAGCTTTTTCATGTTGGTTGATTTTTAGTTTTAGTATAGCAATGAAAATTGTCCCTGATGATTAACGGGTAGCAGGTTGAATGGATCCACTGTTGCATCCAACAGTCTGGCCAACTGCCCCCTTGTGATAAATTGGTTGTTCGAAAGCTTACCAAAGCCCCATTCTTTCCAGGCAGCAGATAGCTGCTGGTTGAATTGTCTGGTATTTTTCCAGCTCCATTTTCCTTTAACTCCATTTGCTTGAGCAATAGTTCTGATTAATTGTATTGCAGTAGTGACAGTAAGATTTTTTTCCCTAATGACAATCGACTCCTTACCCGTGAAAGGGCGGATATCTATTAATAATGTATCGGTATTGACCAATGAGTCCGGATAGAACCAGGTTTGATTGGCCCACGCATTTGGTTTGCCGGTTCCACGCAGCATACCGGTAGCACCAATGCGTTGAATCGATTCAAAGAGTGAATGGTTGATATTGACATCATAGTACGGCATAATGTATGCCTTGCTTACCATTAGAGCTGCTTGTACTGACCGGACAGGCACTTCAGCTGCCAGATTTTTTTTCATGCTCACGCTTAGCGCTGCAAGTGTTCCTGCTGCTTGCCCGGTTAACAAAACACAAGGTTGCAAGCGGGTGGTGCCATTGGCTAGATTAGATACGCTGATAGCTTTTTCAGCAACGATTAGTCCACCTGTGTTTTTTGGAATCAAAGCACCCAAGGGTACATTGAAAGAGGGAACCGGATAGAACTCCAGGTGTTGCGGCGCCAGTGGATTTTTTTTGTGATGATGATCTACCGGGTAATCGCCTACAGAAATACCCGTACGATAAAGGGGCTCACCATTGCTATAGGGGGTAGCGATATGGCGAACATTGAAACGTACTAGTCCCTGCATTCTTCTTCCCTCCCGGTGATAAGGGAGCATTGCGAGTCGGTGGGAAGTTGGAAATTCATCATCTGGCAATCCAAGGTGTTTGAAACCGAGTTCATGTTGAATGAAGTAAATAAATCGCAGCGTGGTTTGTCTGGCTTTTTCGAGTTCTCTTTCACGTTCTGCTTCCGGCAGCTCAATAATATTCAGGTAGGTGTCGTTTCCAAAAATGGGCCAGTTAAGCATGTACTTCTTATTGGGTAGCTTCCCATAGTCCAACATTTTTTTGGCATCCACATTAGGGGCCTTTCTCG